>JBGCDY010000269.1:0-5359 GCA_045105835.1 Chitinophagales bacterium | reverse complement strand
ACTACCGAAAACTCTGTTGCAGGTTCAAAATAACGGTATTCATCAAAAATATCATAAGTTGGTAAGAGAGCCTTATTGGCAATCTGTTTTACTTCTCCATCTGCAATAAAGTAGGCAGAGTTGAAAAGATCTTTTCCTTCAATAACAGGATTGACACTTGGAGCACCCACAACAATGGCAATGCTATCACTATCTTGCTTCAATTTTTCAATCACTTCTTGACACTTATTAATAAAGTCTTCAAACTCCAAAAAATCACGAGGCGGATAGCCGCAGACTGCCAATTCTGGAAAGGCAACAATATCAGCCCCTTGAGCCTTTGCAGCATCAACAGCAGTACGGATTTTTTGGTAATTAGCTTCAAAGTTGCCAATATGATAGTTTTGTTGGGCAATGGCTATTCGCATTGTAGGGTATGATTTTGTTTGCTAAATGATGGAAGTTAAAAAAAAGACTTCTTGTTGTTTATACACTAAGTGTGTGTAAAAGGTTCTAATATGATAAAATTAGATTGGCGATAACTTGGTTTTATTTGAAGGTAATTCTTAAATACTGTTTGATAATCAGTTGTTAATCGCCAATCCATATTTTTTTCTCTAAAAAAATATTCCAACTCGCAAGCTGAAATTGTTCAAAGACATACTGTCCCCATCATTGTCTTCAATAATATTCAACAATCCATTGTGGAAAAACAAACTGGCAAACAAGACCGTATTTTCTGAGATGGCATACTCCATTCCTCCGCCAATAGTTGCTGCCAAGTTGATGTTGTTTACAAAGTCACCTGCCTTTTCGTTTTCAATATCTTCTCCTCCTGGCACCGTTTGGTCATAACGACTACTGAGAGCCAAACCAGGTGTTAGTCCAACTTGAGCAAAATAGGTCATATAACCAAATTCATTGGTTTTGAGCTTCAAAGTAAGTGGAATTTCTACAAATTGAGTTCTTAGACTAATTTCAGTTGTATCTCCGCTTGCAGGAGGTTCTGGTGTGAATTTCGCTGCAGCTTTGTTAAAAAATAGCCCCGTCGAAACGGCATATCGTTCGTCAAACTGGTAATCTGCAATTAATCCGTAGCCCAAACTCAATTTAGCACCTGTTTCTATATCTTTGTTCTCATTACCAAACGAATTGAGAGTAGGAGCCAATGATAGACCAAAACGCCAATCTTGTGCGTTAAGAACAGTGCTAAATAAGAGGAAAATACCTAAAATAAAGAAATTAATTTTTTTCATGTTTTTTTTTTAGTGTTGATAATATGTTCATTCAACTATTGAGGTGAAATATTGGTTTTGTTTAGACCCAAAAAAAAGATTACAGTAACTGATAAAATGATGTTTTATATGAATCCAAGTGCTTTGAAGCCGTTTTTGACACATACTTCTTTGATACTACTAATAGTATTCAGTTTTGGTTTTTGCTTCAATTCCTGTCAAATGGAAAAGGCAAGACCAGATATTTCAAATATTGATGTAAATCTATCATTTAAACGCTTTGAACAAGATTTGTTTACTTTAGACAGCACAAATTATGAAAAGTCATTGGATCAACTCGCCCAAAAATATCCAGACTATTTTGACTTCTACGCCGAAAAATTAATGAAGTTTGGAAAAGTGGACAGTATGAAAAGTTATCAAAAAGCAATGATTCCTTTTTTGCAGAATAGAGATATTCAAAGCCTTTATGATACTGTACAGGTGAAGTATCCAAATTTGGACAACCTAAAAGAAGAATTAACTACTGCCTTTCGTTACACCAAACACTATTTACCTGAGATTGAAGTACCAAAAGTATATACTCATCTTGCAGAATTTGGTCCTGCGGCTGCAACTTATGGTAGAGGTATTTTGGCAATCAACTTAGATTTGTATTTCGGAAAAAATTATCCTTATTATCGTTCGATAGGGATTCCTACTTATTTATCTGAGCGTTTTGAACCCGAATATATAGTACCGAATACGATGAAAGCCTATTTTCAGGAATTGTATCCACAGCCAGAGAAGAGCAATCGTTTGATTGATTTTATGATTCAAGAAGGGAAACTATTGTATTTATTGGATTTGGCTTTGCCAGATACTCCTGATTCGTTGAAGATTGGGTATTCTGCGGAACAATTGAGGTGGTGTGAGGTGAATGAGGCAATGATGTGGAATTTTTATGTGGAAGGGGAGTGGATATTTAGCCCAAAATACCGAGAGTTTCAAAAATTTCTCAATGAGGCTCCCACTACAAGTGGTATGCCTCCAGGTTCTCCTAGTAAAACTGCTATATGGATAGGTTGGCAAATGGTTCGTAAATTTATGAAAGAAAACCCTATTACAAGTATTCCAGAATTGATGAAATTGCAGGATGGGCAGATGTTTTTGCAGCAAGCTGCTTATAAGCCACGTTTATAGAGATTTTTTTTTGAAGAGAGCTAATTTAATTCGCTTATATTAAGGTAGCTATTCAAAATGTACTACTCATAACCCATTCGTACTTTAATTATGAACGACACTAAAATTAGAGCTTTAATAGTTGATGATGAAGAAAAGGGGCAACATACGCTGCGAAACCTACTCAATGAATATTGTACACAAGTAGAAGTAGTCGCCTTTGCAGATTCACCAGCTACAGGCTTCAAAGCGATTCATGAGTACCAACCTGAACTTGTTTTTTTGGATATTCGTATGCCTGCCTCGGATGAAGGCTTTCAGCTTTTGGAAAGCATAGAGAACATTCAATTTGCGGTGATTTTCACAACTTCCTATGATGAATATGCTATTAGGGCGATTAAGTTTTCGGCTTTGGATTACTTATTAAAACCCATCAATATTCTCGAACTTCAAAAATCGGTGAATCGCTACCTTAAAAGAAGAGGGAATTCTGATGCTGTTGCGATCAAAAACCTTCCCAAATACGCACAAGAATTTCAGAAATTGGGATTGCCAAGTATAGATGGACTTACCTTTATTGATGTTGGGGAGATAATAAGGTGTGAAGCAGATGGAAACTGTACGGTTTTTTATACACTCAATCGAAAGAAAATATTAGTTACCAAAACATTGAAGTATTATGATGAGTTGCTATCAAATTCTAACTTTCATAGAATACACGGAAGTCACTTGATTAATCTAAAGCACATTGTAAAATACAAGAAGGAGGGAGGGGTAGAACTAAGTGATGGCTCGGAGGTCTATGTCTCTGCCCGCAAGAAAAAGGCATTTGTAGAAAAACTAAACAACCTAAAGTTTCGGATATAAAAAGTAAATCGGGTAGCGTGTGTAAACAGTATAAAGCAGGATGCTACCCGATTGTTATTTTTTTAGTAAAAATTGAAGTTGATAAACTACTTATATAATAGTAGTCTTTCCAGGTAAACCCTTCAAATAAGTTTGACACCTTATTATAGTAGCTTTATTCAAAAAGTAGACTTTAGGAACTTAGACTTCAAAATGTAGATAATGAGATTGCCTAATAAAGAATTTTAGGTCTTCAAATAATCATTGGGTTTAGGCTCGCCATTGTCTGGTGATTTTTTTTGATTAAGCTTTGATGCTTTAGATGCAGCTACCTTTGCTGCCTTTATCTCACCCAATTTATAAAGGATGTAGGCATAAGTTTGATAATTGTAGTCCTGAGGATTCAAAAAGATGGATTTCTCTGTCCATTTTCTCGCTTGTTTCAAGGTTTCCTTGTTTTCAGAAACCCTAAGTATTGAAATGGCTTGGTTGTTAAGGAAAATAGGATCATTGTCCTCATACTTTTCCATGAAGTGATAAGTTACTTCAATATAGTTTTCCCAATCTTTTAAATACTCAAAGTATTTCGACTCCAAAATGTATAAGAATTGGGTCTCATCGTTTAGCTCGGCTTTCTTGGCTAATTGGGTTACCCGTTTGAATAAGCTCTGATCTTTGGTAAACGCAGCTTGCAAAGCAGAGTTAAATAAAGCATTCTTGATTTTTTTATTGATATTATGGAGTCCATAGTTTTTTGCAAAAGATATTTTTTCCTGCAATAGGATATCTAATGCCTCTGTCTCAGCATTTTCTGAGAAGTGAAAAATGAATTGCTGGTTCTTATCAGAAAACAATCGCTTCTTTTTTCGCTCCTTCTGCAAGTACTTATTAACTACCTTTTCATAAGGAAGCTCATTGTCCTCAAGAACATAAGCAAAGTCATGAAGGAAGCTAGGAGATTGGAAACCTGCTTCAAATTGTTTTTGCATGAGTTCAATACTCATGTTAACTACAGGTCTCTCAGATCGAAGATACTCATTGGGAGTTTCTGTACTAACTTTGAATGCAGACTGATGCAATGCGTTGTAAGCAATAGCAAGTACTTGAACTTTGTTGTTCAGATTGTTATTTCTGAATAGTAATTGTCCATCTGGAGCAAAAAATAGTAAGTCAGGTATAAAGTCAACTTGATACTGGTTTTTGAATTGAATTCCTTCAGGACTATCTATATCAATGATATAGTTGATAAAATGCTCGTTATAATAAGCACCTACTTCATTTTCAGAGAAAATTCTAGTATCTAAATCCTTACAAGGAATACACCAGTCAGCATGAACCTTAACAAAAACAGGTTTTTCTTTCTGTATAGCAAGGTTTTGAGCCTCGCTCCAACTTCCTTTAATAAAATTCACACCCTTGCCAAAGAGCAAAGAAGGAATTGCACAAGAAAAAAATAATGATAATATCGCTAATACGAATAAACGAACAGGGTTTTTCATAAGAAAAGAATTAAGCATATAATGTTTTACTGGTGTATTATATGTTTATCCTTTATGGTTTAGTGGTAGTATTTCAATAATTATGCCAAATGATTAGCTTTGAATTATTTGGTGAGTAGTTAAGCTAACCTAAGTGTTTATGGGGTTTCGTGTTTGGTTTTGGCTTTATAGAATGGTCTTGAGTCGTGGTAAAAAGAGTAACTATAAGAAGGTCTTTTATTTCCTCCAAATCTTTATACGGGAGATGAGAGAAAAAAGCTTCATAAAAAGGAAAAAAAGTTTTTGTCATTGTTTTGTCACAAGAAACAAATCCTTGATAAGTTTTGGAATAATGCTTGCAGGGTATAATAAGTTGCTCTATATTTGCAATCCCTTACGGAAGTGACGGCAAAAGTTCTAACCAACATTAATAAATTAGAAGAAGAGTTTAGGTTTGTTTTACGCGAGTAAAATAGGCTGGAATAATTTAAATTCTTGTATTTTATTGATAATATGATGTGCGAATTTTTTTGAATTAAAATGACAAAAAGTTTGCAGGGAATAAAGAAAGGTTATACCTTTGCAATCTCTTAACAAAGAGGAAGAAGTTCTTTCTAAATAGCTGGATAATTGATGTGTTTCAGATGAGTGATGATCTGC
>JBGCDY010000268.1:0-3951 GCA_045105835.1 Chitinophagales bacterium | reverse complement strand
TTTACCAACGAGCCAATGCTCCTATCTCCGAACCCTGGCCCTTGTTGGAAGGAACCGTTCATCCTGCCGAAAAATCAGACTTGTTTGCTGCCCTTCGATTGCACCCTCAAGAACTGACCCATGCACACCTGCATCCCTTTTTGCCGAATGGACACAAAATGGACCAAAACGACCCCAAAGTGCGAGGCAGAATCAACAGCGTTCGCAAGATTTTGGCAGATTGTACGACGATACATTCTGCCACTACTTATATTATGGAGCAAGAAGAATGGGATTTTATGGCGGTCTATTACGATGCGATTGATCACTTTGGACATGGATTC
Source organism: Chitinophagales bacterium (assembly GCA_045105835.1). Classification (GTDB taxonomy): domain Bacteria; phylum Bacteroidota; class Bacteroidia; order Chitinophagales; family UBA2359; genus JAUHXA01. Next base: position 3,628 of record JBGCDY010000268.1, on the reverse strand, counting down.
ATGAAGTATCATCCACCCAAACAAGACCATATCTCTCAAAAAGACTTCGATTACTACCACAATGTGGTGACGGCAGGCTACCGCTACCACGACATGATGTTGGGCAGACTGATACAACTGGCAGGCAAAGACACGACCATTGTATTAGTCTCCGACCATGGATTCCATCCCGATCACCTACGCCCCAAAAATATACCTCGGGAACCGGCGGGCCCAGCGTGGGAACACAATCCCTACGGCATCATCGTCATGAAAGGACCTAATATCAAAAAAGACGAGCGCATATACGGAGCGAGTTTGATTGACATTACCCCTACCTTGCTGCATATTTTGGATTTGCCGATTGGTTTGGACATGGATGGCAAGGTATTGAATACCGCTTTTGTGAAACCCAAAAAGGTACAGACCATCGAAAGTTGGGAAAAAGTGGAGGGCGAATGTGGGATGCACCCCAAAGACCAACTTGAAAACCCCGAAGCCAACAAAGCTGCAATGGAACAACTGGTCGAATTGGGCTATATTGATGCACCTGGCACCAACGAAGAGGCAAACCTCCAACGGACCATTGATGACCGTCAGTTCTATTTGTCGAGAGCCTACATTGACGGTGGCAAGTACAGCGAAGCCATCCCACTATTGGAAGACCTCCACCAAAAACAACCCAAACGTGTGCACTTTTCTATTCGATTGGCAAACTGCTATCTGCAAACCAAACAAACTGCCAAAGCCCGAAAAATCGTACAGCATCTACGCTCTACACAAGGCGCAGCCACCATCACCCTCTTGGTTTTTCAGGCAAGGGTGGTAATGCAAGAGGGCAACACCGAACAAGCACTGGTCTATCTGCAGGAAGCTGAAAAAAGCGACCAAAACTATCCAGGGCTGCAAATGCAAATCGGGAACTGCTACCTGTATTTGAAGCAGTGGGAATTGGCATTGAAGTCTTATCAGCAAGCGTTGAATCATGATCCCGACAACAACCACGCTTGGCATGGCAAAGGCTTGGTGCTGTCTAAGTTGGGTAGATACGAAGAAGCCATTGCAGACCTATTGAAGGCAATAGGCTTGCGCTATTTTTCGCCCAATGCCCACAAAGATTTGGGCGATTGCCTATTCGCACTCGGCAATTATGGACATGCTGCAAAGGCGTATGAAGTGGCGATTCACCTCTTTCCAAAATTGAAGTACGCCAAAGAACAATTGGTAAAAATCTACGAAGAACACCTCAACCGCCCCGAAAGAGCCGCTTACTTCAAAGCCCAACTACCCGATTACACACTGCCAGAAATAGTGGTCGTATCGGGATTGCCCCGTTCAGGTACTTCCATGATGATGCAGATGCTCGAAGCGGGAGGGATGGAGACTTTTACGGATGGCAAACGAAAAGCCGATAACAGCAACCAAAAGGGCTACTACGAACACGAAGCAGTCAAGAAAATGGTGCGAGACAACAGCTTTTTGGAAAAGGTAGGCGATAAAGTCGTCAAAGTAGTGGCGCATTTGCTCTTTCACCTGCCCCGAATCTATCGCTACAAAATCATTTTTATGGACAGAGATATTGACGAAGTGCTGCAATCTCAACACAAAATGTTGCAGCGAGATGGTAGATTGAAGAAGGGTACTTTCTCTTTTCGATTGGGGAATCAATTTGAAGAAACCCTAAAGAAAGTGAAAGCGACCTATCAAAACCGCCCGAATGTGGAATTTTTGTATGTCTCGCATCGAGAGGTGATTGAATATCCGCATACCGTTGCAACGCAGGTACAGGCATTTTTGGACAGAGAGATGGATATGGAAAAAATGGCATCGGTGGTAGATGCGAGTTTGTATCGGGAGAAAAGTTTGGTGGAGGAGAATGTGGAATAGGTATCTGATACCTATTAAAGTAGGTTTTAAACCTATAGCCGTCAAGCTAAGGAGAATTGCCCTGAAAGGGCATCAGCAATAGCACAGGGCAACGCCCTGTGGGTGATATTGAAGCGTGAATCAGCCCTGAAAGGGCGTAAGCAAAGAGAATGGAGGAATTGCTTTCGCCCCTTTGGGGCATCTTACACATTTTCTGCTTCTTAGCTTGACGACTATGGGTTTAAACCCTACCCTGCGATAAGAAACAGCGATTTAAAATCAAATGTCAAACACAAATATGAACAATCAACCTATAAAAAAAATAATCATTGTCGGCAATGGAACAGCCGCTTGGATGACAGCAGCCTACCTCCAGCGCACCTTCAATCGAGTAGAACCCAACATTCTGCTGCAAGTTATCGAAACCCCAGCGACAGCAGAAACCTCAGATGGTGCTGCTCAGTCGAGTATGCCTTTAATGCTTGGCTTTCTGCGCTATTTGGGCATCAATGAACAGCTCTTTATGGAGACTTGCTTGGCTTCCTTCAAAATGGCAAGCAAGTTGGAAGGCTGGAAAACGGGGAAGGTGGAAGAAAATTATTGGCATCCTTTGGGTAGTGTGGGCGGACATCAAGGCGAAAGATTATCCCTTTTGCAACATGCTCTGCACCGACACCTGCAAGACCAGGACAATGAGCCTTCTTTTGTAGAAAAAATACACGAGGTGGTAGCGGTTTGTAAGGCAGGTAAAGCCCCCAAAATTGCCTTGTCAGATGGTAAACGTGGAGCGCAATCTTTGCCTTATTCCTATCACTTTCATACGGCAGCTTTCGTTCAGTTGTTGAAAAAATATGCCCTATCAAAAGGAGTCGAACGCATTGAAGGAAGTCTTCAAAATATAACCTTGAACAAACAAGGCCACATTGAAGCGATTCAGACAAAGGAACAGGGAACTTTCAGTGCAGACCTTTACCTCGACTGTTCGGGTGGCGAAGCACAACTGATTCGTCAAAAACTGCAAGAAAACTTTGAATCGGCAGCGGATTATTTACCCTGCGATAGCAAAGTCAATGCAGCGATTCCTTACGGAAAAGGCAACCGTTACCACCAATCAGCAGAAGGATTGAAGCCCTATACCACGCTCACTGCGCTGCAAAATGGTTGGCGAACGCATATTCCATTGCAAACCGTGGAGCATTTCCAATATACTTACAGCAGTCAATTTACCTCCAAAGAAGCTGCCGAAATGGAACTCCGTGCTTCTCTCGGCGACAAGGCATCTTCCGCCCAATTCACCCACTTTTCGAGCCTTCCAAATGGTAAGCGAAAGCGACAATGGCTGGGCAATTGTGTGGCGATTGGACAAGCGGCAGGAAAAGTAGAAAACATTGGTGCGACCAACTTGGCATGGATACAGTTGGGCTTGCGCTACTTATTGTACTTTTTCCCAAATCAAAGCATGGCAACGAGATTGCAGCAGGGCTATAATCAAGCAATGGATGAACTCTATGAAAACATCCGAGATTTTGAAGTGCTGCACTATTGCCTGAGCGAAAGAAAGGACAGCGATTTTTGGAAAAGTCGGACACAAGAATCTGCCATTCCCGAAAGTGTACAAGAAAAATTAGGGCAATGGAAGCACCTCTTGCCCGATGGCTATGAGGGCAAATATACGCTCTTTGGCAGCTTCGACTATGTATGTGTGTTGGCGGGCATGAATGTGCTGCCCACCGAATCTTTGCCGCTTTTGCAATACGATGGCGTTGTCCAAGAAACGGATGCC
>JBGCDY010000267.1:0-5682 GCA_045105835.1 Chitinophagales bacterium | reverse complement strand
GTGTATAATCAGAGAAAACGTGGAGCAAGCCTCTTAGATTCTCTATTAGACACATTATTAGATTCTTCCAAAAGAACAGAAGAACAAATATTTGATTATAAATACGTATAAAAATCACGGAGAAACACCGTATGAGCCAATATAACTTGCCACACAATGACGCATGGTTCCTCCCTCTATTCTTAGCGCATGGTAATTCACCAATTGCTGAATTCGATACGTTTTGTAGTCGTGTTCGCTCCCCTCTTTGTAGGTAAAATCCTTGATGGGATATGCCAACCAAGAAGTATCATTGGAGAAATTTCCAATCTTGTTGATTTGGCTGTGCCATTCATTGACCGCTCTCAACAAAGAAGTAGCCGTTCTACCTTTGATGCTCCAATTTGGATTGGGAGGTGCTTGATTGATGTAAATACCATTTCGGAAAAGGCGGGCATTTTGGAATTTTTGATGCAAGATGTAGTCAATAATAGGCGCAATTTGTGCGGAATCCAACATTGGATTTTTGATAAAAAAGGCAATCACCGTTTTCCAAAAATCTTCGTGTTCAGTTGCTTCTCCCAATTTGGTTACCACAAGATTTCTCGCCAACAGCGCATCTCCTCCCATTCACAACACTTGCCCCCACCTAAAGGCTTCTGTTATGCTACTGTCATTTGGAGCCTGCAAAAAATGATGTGCCATTTTTTTGGTCAAAGGAAAAGGCAAGCCGCTTGCATTTCGGATGTTGTAGCCCGAACCAATCCAGATAAACCAAGCTATCTCTTTTTGATTGTTGGTATAAAAAGCTTTGTCCATAAAAGTGGGAACGTCAAATCTGGCAAAAAGAAACCGTGCAAGGTGTCCAAACTGATTTTTCACCCGACGGGTCTTCAATGGAGTCCAATCTTTTAGGTCTCGAATCCAGTGTTTTTTATTTAGGGACAAAGCATATAAAGCATTCACCCATTGTACTTCTTCAAAGATTTTTTTACTGACTCGTTTGTCGATAAAAGATTGAAGGAAATGGTAAAAAACATCAGCTTTTCTTTTGTTTTTTTGGGTAGGTCTCAAATATTCAATCAGCTTGTTGATGACCTTACCATAAGATTCGCTCTTCATCAGTATTCCAGAATAGGCGAGGTCAATTACTTTCATAGGGTTTTTCGACATTCGCTGTACCTCTTTGTTTCTATTGAGGTCTTTGCGATAAATTGCATCAAACTGCTGCTGTTGTTGAAGTTTGATGAATCTCTTTTGTTTATTAGCCATGACAAAAAAATATTTTAGGTCGTATTTCGATAGAAAAAATAAAGAATTGAAGTCATAGAGTAAGTGTGGTTTGTCCAATTATTGGAACAATAGCAACTCTGTTTGCCGAAATTATTTGACCTATTTAGCACACGCATAATAATTGTGTTTTATGTTTATGAAATAATGAGATTTAGGAAAAATTAGTGTTTGACCAATCAGAAACATCAACCGAAAGAGGTTTGGATAAGTTCCCAAAGTGGTTTGAAAAATTACCTGTTTGGCTAATTACAACGAGATTCCATTCAGGTATTAAAAAAAGAATCACTACTTCAATCCTTTGTTTTTCAATGCTATATTCATTCTAATCAACAATTTAATTTTCCAGTTATTTAGTCTTTACCTCCAAACACCTACCTTTACTTCAATTCTAACATATTCACACCAAAACCACCGATACACAACACGATGAAAGACCTTGTTCCTCATGACATTGCAGTTTATACCGAAACTCATACAAGCCCCTCTATTCCACTTTTGCAGCAACTCTACCGAGAAACCAACCTCAAAATAGTCCGCCCAAGAAATATATCGGGTAATTTGCAGGGAACATTTTTGCGAATGATAAGCAATATGATGCGCCCTAAAAGCATTTTAGAAGTAGGAACTTACACAGGCTATGCTGCAATTTGTTTGGCAGAAGGCTTAACGGAGGGTGGTATGTTGCATACGATTGAAATCAATGAAGAATTGGAGGACATCCAGCAAAAATATTTTGAAGCGGCAGGCTTGCAAGACAAAATCAAGTCTTATGTGGGTAATGCACTTGATATTATTCCTCAATTGAAGGAAACGTTTGATTTGGTTTTTATTGATGCGGACAAAGCGAATTATCCACAGTATTTTGAGATGATTCTCGGAAAACTTAGAAAAGGCGGCTTTATTATTGCAGACAATGTGTTGTGGAATGGAAAAGTATTGGACAAAACGGCAAAAGATAAATATACAATGGGTGTGAAAACCTTTAATGAATTGGTACAGAATGATGAGCGAGTGGAAAATGTATTATTGACTGTAAAAGATGGTATGATGCTGGTGCGAAAAAAATAATGTTCTGTATACAAAACACCTTAATTTACTCCCAAAGTCGCTGTTTGCCAGTTTTAATATATTTTCGGATATTTACAACGAAAGCGAGACTCAAATAAATTATAATAGGTGACCAATTGGCAATAAATGTAGTATATACAAAAAACAATCGGATGCGATGGTATGGAATCCCCAACTTTTCACCGAGATAGCTACATACTCCGAACCCCCTCACTTCAAATATATTGCGAATAGAATTTAAAATCTTATCCATTTGGATTTTGATAAAAGGTTATAAATAAAGGCACATTTATTCAAATAAAGATACAAAAATAATCCTTGACCAATGATATGCGAGGTTTTTATTTTTGGTATTTTTTGTGTACCTTATACAACTGAAGTACTTATTTTTGTAAAAACTTTTGTGGCATGAAACAAACCAACTTCCAAAATGTATGCACTTTCCTTTTACTGCTTTTTTTGAGTATGAGCAGCTTTGGGCAAAATGCAAAAACACTCATCAAAAAAGCCGATGCTTTTTATGATGCACAGGCTTATGAATTGGCGATCCCCATTTACAGAGATGTCCTAATTTCGGAGAACTCACTGTCTGCCAAAATAAAATTAGCAGATTGTTATCGACTCATTAATGACTATGACAAGGCTGAATACTGGTACAATCAGTTGGTCAATATTGTTCCCAATGAACCTCAGTACAAACTTTACTATGCTCAAATGCTGCAAAGCAATGAGAAGTACACCGAAGCTTACAAATGGTTCATGGAATATGGCAAATATGATGTTTGGGGTGAAAAACTCGCAAACGGTTGTCAAAACACTGAAGTATTCAAAGAAACGGACAGCAAATATGAAGTACTTTTGTTGCCACTCAATTCTGAAGGATCGGATTTTGGTCCCATCTACTTCAAAAATGGCATCATTTTTTGCAGCAATGGCAACGGCTCAACAGATAAAGAGCGTACATTCATGGATTTGTATTATTCAGATGCAAAATCAAACAATACCTTTTCTACACCTGAGAAAGTGAATGGAAGTGTCAATAGTAAATTGAACGATGGGCCTGCCTCTTTTTGCAGTCTCACCAATGAACTATTTTTTAGCCGCAATGCGACCATTGGAGAAGATGGTAAAATACAAAACGACGACAATGCAGCCGTCAATCTTTCACTTTTCACTGTCAAACTAAACAACAATAAATGGGGCGAAATCAAACCGTTTATGCACAACAGTCCCTCCTTTAGTATTGCACATGCAGCGGTGAGTCCTGATGGAAAAACACTTTATTTCGCATCCAATATGCCTGGAGGCTTTGGCGGTACAGATTTATATGTTTGTCTTAGAATGAACAATGCGTGGAGTAAGCCTGTAAACTTGGGCAAGACAGTCAATACACCTGGAAATGAAGCTTTTCCCTATGTTCACACAGATGGTTTGTTGTACTTTGCTTCCAATGGGCATCCTGGCTTGGGAGGTTTAGATATATTCACTTCAAAAAACAAAGATGGTTATTGGTCACAACCCAAAAATTTGGGAGCTCCCTTCAATTCGAGCAAAGACGATTTTAGCATCACCATGAACACACCAAAATCAAAAGGTTATTTTGCTTCCAACAGAACAGGAGGTTTTGGTAGTGATGATGTTTACAGTTTTTCCTTGATTAGTTCCGAAAAACGGGTCAAAGCCGTAGAACAACCTCCAATTTCCAATACCATTATCAATCAAAGCATTGGTATGGGAACGATACGCTTCAAAAGAGGGGATACAGAGATTTTGCCCGATGCTGCAAAGGAATTGGACAAATTGGCTTTCTTTCTCCAAAAAAACCCAGAGGTGACCGTAGAACTGAGTTCACATACTGACATTCGTGGCGATGACTTCAACAATCTCGACCTAAGTTCGAACCGCTCTAAGGCTGCAAGAGATTATGTCGTTTCCAAAAATGTTCCGCTTCATAGAGTTATAGCAAGAGGCTATGGCGAATCTCAGATATTGAATGACTGTGTGACCGTTAGGAGTTGTGATGAAAGTGAACACGAAATCAACAACCGAATTGACGTACGAGTCCTCTCTATTGAAGGAGCCAACAATGATCCCTATGCGGCTTATATGAACGAAAACGATGGAAAAAGTTTGACTCTTGATAAAACCGCCAATAACTCAATGACATTCAAAGTATTGATTGGTCCTTATAGAAGTGTCGACAACAGTACCTACTACAATTTTTCTAAACTCAATACCAAATTGGATTTGGAGTACACAGACTCTGGAATGATGATTGTTTTAGGCCCTTATGAGAGTATCTCAAAAGCAGAAGAATTCGAAAACTTAGCAGTTGGAAATGGAGCAGACAAGACAGAAGTCGTTGCTTTTGAAGGAGATAAAAGAAGTTCAAAAAGTATCAAACAATTGAAGAAACAAGGGGTGAATTGATATTAGTGATTCGCTACTTGTGATTGGTTTTCAAAACTAACTAATATACTATTTGACAGAATCAACTTGGTTAACGACTAAACAACAAACATAAATCAATTGACAATCAAATATTTATAAGATTGCAATTGCTAAAACAAAGATTCTTCAACAACTTTTGCAATACAAGAAAAGGGGATTTGCTCAATCAGCAAATCCCCTTTTCTGTATCTTTAAACCGTTTATTCGTTTTTATGCAGCAACTTCTAATTTGGGAAAGGTAAAATAGAAGGTAGTGCCTTTATTCAGTTCAGAATCCAGCCAAATTTCCCCTCCATAATTGGTGATTATTTTTTGACAAAGGGCAAGACCAATTCCTGTTCCTTCATATTCCTCATCCGTGTGCAGTCGTTTGAACAAAGTAAACACCTGATCCACATACTGTTTTTCGATTCCAATGCCATTGTCACTTACCGAAATCAGATAGTCGTCAGGTCGTTCTTCGCTTTGAATGATTACTTCTGGTGTATCTTCATCCCGAAACTTAATGGCGTTGCTGATTAGGTTTTGAAACAATTGAAGCATGTGGGTAAAAACAGCCTTCACCGCAGGCAAATCGCTCACATTAATGGAGGCTTCGCTTTCTTGAATATTAACATGTAGATTTTGCTTTACCTGAGTGACAACCAAATTCAAATCAATCGTTTCAGGGCTTACATTGCCCCTATTGACCATCGCATAATCCCTCAAGTCATCCAACAACAAGTTCATTCGTTTTGTGCCATTGGTGACATAAGCCATATATTCTATTTCTTCACCGTTTAATTTTTTTCTCAGAGAACGCTCCAATAAATTAGTGAAACTATTCACCATTCTAAGAGGAGCCTTCAAATCATGTGAAACAGCATAAACAAATCGTTTCAACTCTCCATT
>JBGCDY010000266.1:0-3197 GCA_045105835.1 Chitinophagales bacterium | reverse complement strand
CATTGCTTGGCAGAGCCAAAATCAAGATGAGAGCGGCTATGGTGTGTATGCACAGCGCTATGACAGCAATGGGGGGAAACAGGGCAGCGAGTTCTTGGTCAATACAGAGACGAGCAGAAGTCAGAGTTTTCCAAGTGTAGGGATGGATTCGGATGGTGATTTTTCTTTTTTTTTTAGAGCTATGGTCAAGATGGGGGTTCTTTGGGTGTGTATGCACAGCGCTATGACGGCTATGGGGGGAAACAGGGCAGCGAGTTCTTGGTCAATACAGAGACGAGCAGTAGTCAGAGTAGTCCAAGTGTAGGGATGGATTCAGATGGCGATTTTGTCATTGCTTGGGAGAGCTATGTTCAAGATGGGGATAATTATGGTGTGTATGCACAGCGTTATGCAGTGTCAGCCACTGAAGTACCGACCCTTTCGGAGTGGGGCTTGTTGAACTTGGCACTGCTGTTGATGATTGCGGGCACACTGTATTTGTTGCAGCCTGATTTCCGCAGGAGGATATTGGAGGAAGAGGGATAGGTGTTTGATTCAGAGAGGCTGTCTCATAAGTCTCCAAAATAGAAATATTTCAAATAATTTAATTTTGAAAGATTCCATTAAAAAGGCGAATACAGATAACGGAAGTTTTTAAAAACTTCCATTATCTACCCTTTTGAGACAGCCTCTTATCCATTTTCTGAGGCTTAGAAGCTATCTCATTTTTTTTTGAAGAAAAAATTCCCTCCATAGATTTTGTACATTTGTACCCCAACAAAACCTTCAACATGATGCAACTCTTACAAAAAGCACAACAAGCCATGCAGCAGCAACAATACCAACTCGCTGCGCAATACCTCCATCAATTCCTCCTCCAAAAACCCCAACATGCCAATGCCCTCCACCTATTGGGGGTTTGTTATAGCCAACAAGGTAAGTATGAACAAGCCCTCCAATACCTCTCGCAAGCCATTCAGCGACAGGCACATCCCATGTTTTACCACAACCTTGGTCGGGTCTATCTACAGGTGAACAATTTGCCACAAGCATTGGGTTGTTTTCGTATGGCAAGCTCCCTCTCTCCCAATGCCGCAGAAGCGTGGTTCATGCTTGCCAACACCCTAAAGAAAATGGGACGCACCAAAGAAGCCCAGCAGAAATACAAAAAAGCCATCAAAGCCGACCCTCGACACAGTATGACATGGTACAATTGGGGCAACCTACTCTTAGAAATCGGACAATACCGTTCTGCCAAAGAAAAATTTGAAAAGAGCATTGCAGTACGCCCTAATAATTCGCCTGCACTCAACAACCTCGGAAGTGCCTGCGAACAAGTGGAGGAAAACGAAAAAGCAGCCGACTACTACCTCCAATCTTTACAAATCAATCCCCAATACAAAGAAGCCCGACGCAATTTGGCCTCCAATTACGATAAACGAGGTTATTTCCACAAAGCCCAAGAACAATTGAAAACCTTAGCGCAAGAGTCGCCACATAACAATTGGATAAACTGGCAAATCGAAACCATGCAGCCCATTATTTTCCAAAGCAATGAGGAAATAAACCACCACCGCCAACAACTTCAATCCCACCTCCAATCTGCCTTCTCCAATCCTCCCATATTTGAACCCGAAGCTTGGCAAGACCACAGCCCCCAACCACCTTTCATTCTCAACTATCAAGGAAGATATGAACGTCCATTGAAGGAAAAGATAGGGCAGTTTTGGGAGAATTATTTTCAGAAAATCCGCCAACAACTCCAAGCCCAACACCCTCCTCTTTCCTCCAATACCCAAGACAAACGCCCCCACATTGGATTTGTGGTGACGAATGGGCACGAAGGCGTATTTTTGAAATGTATGCGGGGAATTGTCGAGCATTTCGATGCCAAAAAATTCCGACTGAGTATCGTATGTAGTGCGCCTGTGGGTGAAGTGATTCTTCGTCAAAAAATCAAACGCAAAGACCTCCAATATGTCTCCATGCCCAAGAAGCTCCCCCAAGCCGTCGAAGTCGTCCGACAAGCTCAGTTTGACCTCTTGCATTATTGGGAAGTAGGCTCTGACTTCACCAACTACTTCTTGCCCTACTTTCGCTTAGCCAAGGTGCAATGTGCTACTTGGGGAACACCTGTCACAAGTGGTATTCCACAGATGGACTACTACCTCTCCTGCAAGCTACTCGAAACTCCCGATGCCCAAAAACACTATACCGAAAAACTGATACAACTGAATCGCCTGCCCACCTACTACTATGAACCTCAATGCCCTAAAACCTCCAAAAACAAAAGCGACTTCGGACTCCCTGCCAATTCTCCCACCTATGCCTGTGTCCAAAACCTACGAAAAGTGCACCCCGATATGGACGAGTTATTTCGAGGCATATTGGAGGAAGACAAAAAAGGCATTCTCCTCTTTATTGAAGACAAACAAGCCCACATTACCGCACTCTTGCAGCAAAGATTGCAGCGAAACATTCCTCAACACTACCACCGCATTCGATTTTTAAAGCGTATGCCTGCCAAAGATTATTTGGATTTCCTCCAATTGAGTGATGTGTTATTGGATACGCTGCACTACACAGGAGGAGCCAATACTTCCTATGATGCTTTTGCAGTTGGCACGCCCTATGTGACACTCCCCACCGAATACCACAGAGGTCGCTATGGCTTGGCAGCTTATCAGCAAATTGGTGTCACAGATGCCATCGCCAAAGACAAGGCAGACTACATTCGATTGGCTGTCCGAATAGCCAACGATGCCCATTGGAGGGAAGAGCTTTCTGCGAAAATACGGGTAAACAAGCAGGAGGTTTTTGAGGATAAAGAAGCCGTTCGAGAATTGGAGGGATTTTTTGAAAGTGTTGTTTTTTAAATAGGCAATAAGGTATTGAATTTAAATACTTCATGTCTCTGCGTCTCTGTATTTGGTAAGTAGTGAATTAAAATAGTTTATCTCAACAATTTGGGGAGAATTAAAATTAAAAAATCACTTGACAAACATGGAGTTATGAAATTTTAATTGTTAAGATAAATATGCTCTATTGCTTATTGTTAGCTAAAAAATTGTTCAGGTTATTTTTTTACCGTTACCTAGCAACAACGAAAAAATAAGTTGAACATTAGAGATAAAGACTTTTGAAGTTCATTCTTTGAAGAGGGTTGATTTTCATTGTAATTGAGGATATTTAAAACAAAACTTCAAAAGTCTAATTGT
>JBGCDY010000265.1:0-3423 GCA_045105835.1 Chitinophagales bacterium | reverse complement strand
CAGTTATTGGCTATCCTACGAGAATACAGGCACGACTGTACTGAAAGGAGTAGTTGGTTTAACCTTAGATGAACGAGTGGGCGGATACATAACCACTCCTAATCCTGATTATACAGAAGGGCACACTTTGTATTGGAACTTTGACACTCTTTATCCTACCCACAAAAATAAAGTCAAAATTGTGGTTCAAATGCCTAATGAGACTCAGATGGGTACAATGATAAAAACAAGTGCAACGGTTGAATTATTGAATGCGAATGATGAACTGGTTTTGGCAAAAGACACCGACTACAACAGTGAACTCCTCTGCTCCTACGACCCCAACGACAAACTCATCCGTTCCAACCTCCTCGGTCAATCCGAATTTGCCTACATTGAAGACACCATCTTCTACACCGTCCGATTCCAAAACACAGGAAACGATACAGCCTTCAATATCCGAATAGAAGATGTGTTGGACAAAAAACTGGATTGGACGACTTTTCATCCCATCACTGCAAGCCATAATTACAGAACAGAGCTGAATCGAGAAACAGGTTTGGCTACTTTCTATTTTGACGACATCCTATTACCTGACAGTACTACGAATGAAGAAGAAAGCCATGGTTTTGTGATGTTTGGAATCGCTTCATTGGGAGGGGTTGGGGACAAAACAGAACTCGACAATACTGCTTCCATTTTCTTTGACTTCAATCCGCCAATCATCACCAATACCGCCACACTTACATTGATTGAACAAGTCGAAACTGATATTGAAATCTTCAATTCTGACTACTCTATTCGTGTATTTCCCAATCCTTTTTCGGATTATACGACCATTGAAGTAAGTAATCTTCCACAAGGAAATTACCGTTTGCAGGTGATGGATATTCTGGGTAGAACATTGAAGGAATTGAAAATGGAGAATGGAAAAGTAATTTTGGAGAGAGGAGGTTTGGAAAGTGGATTGTATTTGGTGAGGATTTTGGAGGAAGGAAATGGAAGGGTTTTGGGAAGTGGGAAGGTGTTAGTGGAGTAATGTTTTTTTAATAAAAATTAAGATTTTTCATTTGATAAGGGCTAAGGTTGCATTTTTAAGATGCAGCCTTAGCCTTTTTTATTGAAATGAAATTAGCTGAGTTTCATAAAGTCTGGTAGCAAAACACTTAAATCTTTGATGGGAAAAAGTGGACGGTAATAGCTGCTTGGACTGAGGCGTTCAAGGCTTACTTGGTGCATGACTACTTCGTTTTTCTCACAAATTTTCTCTTGTCGTCTTATCTGATATGCTTTTGGAAACTTTTGACTGGTATTTCCAAAAGGTATCTGTTGGAGCTGCATGGTGAATTTGCGTTTTTCCTCTCCTACCTTCAAAATCTTAAAAACAAGAAAATTGGAAATCCCTCCTAATAGCATCCTATCTTCAAAAGATAAGAACCCGAAACCTTGTTGGTTCTTTGTGGTTTTGGCAAGTTTGATGATGAGATACTCCCCACCTCCAATGACTTTGTACTTTGTGGTCTCTTGGTGTTGTTTACTCGTGATTTGGTAATTCTCGTTTGGGCTTAATTCAAATTTGAGGTCGTGAAACTGCCAAATGGCTTTTTCATAATCATTTGAAGGGCGTTTTTCGCCTTTGATTTTCCACAATCCGAGATGTGGAGGAGGAGGCTTGGGAATCGTGTTTAGAATCAATACGATTAGAGATAATAGTAGCATATCTACTAAAAAACATAATAGCTCTGGCATAATGGGTCGGTAGTTTGGTGGTTAAAAAGTTGGTTGTCGGTATAGATTTGGGCTGAATGTGGTATAATAAAAATTGATTGGTCAATGAAAAATCAAAGTAATAAATGATTTTTATTGACCAATCAATGGCTCAATTTCGGCGATGTATTCAAAAAGTAATTTTGTATACGTGTGCGTGTGTGAAGTAAAAATAAAGGCGGTTAGCTTTTGGAGAAAGTAACCACCTTGTATTTTTATTATTTTCTATAAGAAGATTTTATCTTTTAAAAATTACCAACAGATAATATTAGTTTTGATAAAAGCGCTTTGTTTTATTAACATAGATGGCATTTTTCCTTAGTTTTGATAAAAAGTCGCTTTTTGATTCGATTGCAAGTTATCGAATACAGAAAGGGTTTTTAAATACTTTTTTGAGCTAATAAAATAGATGAAATAAGAAATGTAAAATTGAAGATCAAAATAAATTATTGTTAATTATTTGACAGGTAGATAATTATGATTTGAAATATAGTTGATTTGAATTCTGAAAACACTTTTATAAAAACGATCATAAAAAACAACTTTGCTTATGTCTGTAAGACGATCTCAAACATTTAGCATTTTAGAAGAATTGAAGTCCGATGATTGGAGTGGTTTTAAGGATTACTTAGCTTCTCCATTCTTTTTTAAACCCAGGGGTAGGGGAGCAGTGTTGCCTGAATTTGTAGCTATTCTGAGTGAACACTATTTTGATGGTTTCAAAAAAAATGCCGAAATACCTGATTACAAGGAATTATGGTGGGCATTATATGTCAATAAAAAAATGGATAGAGGGCGAATCAATAATTTATTGGTAGAATTGGAAAAACATTTGAATACTTTTTTCGCTCATCGTTCATTGAGGGATGAACAAATGCTGGGCAAAGTGTTGGTGTTAGGTCATCTAAATCAACGGAAGCCTGACAGTCCGCCTATCCGAAAATACGTGGCAACTAAATTAAAGAAATTTGAAGATAAACTCGGAGAAGGCAAGGCGGAGGCTACAGATGACTGGTATTATAAGTACCGTTTGCAGGTAGAGAACAGTATATTCTTCAATAAGGCAGATGACACAAATAGCCACCTCAACAAGCTTTTAGGGAATTTGGATATGTTTTATCTATTGGAGAGGTTGAAGTTTATCTGTGTATCCTTAGATAGAAAACAAGTATTAAATTCGGATGCTGAAGGGCTGGAATTGAAGGCCTTTACGCATTACTTGAAGGGTATAAAATCTGTTGTATGGGAGGAATCTGTGGTATTTCGATTGTACTATCATTTATTTATGGGTTTAATCGAGGAAGAGGATAAAGCGATTCATTATGAACGACTTGAGGAGGAATTTCTTAGCGAAAGCCGAAAAATTATTGACCGTGAAAAAACAAATTTTCGATACGTAATTATTAATTATTATGTGAGAAGAATTAACCAAGGAGATATTGTGTACAAGGAGAAGTTGCATTTATTCTTTGAGGAGTTACTTCATCAGGGGTTGATTATCATTAAGGGGAAATTGGAGGATACTTATTATCGGAATATTGTATTGAATGCTTTGGATCTTGGCAAATGGGATTGGACACAAGATTTTATTGAGACTTACAAAGATAAAATACGTCCTCAATCTCGTGCGAAGGATACTTATGCTTATTCTAAGGCATTATTGGCTTACAATAAAGA
>JBGCDY010000264.1:0-4047 GCA_045105835.1 Chitinophagales bacterium | reverse complement strand
CCTTATTTGTGGTGAAACAGAAGAAAATCACAGCAGTCTTACCTTACGTATTGCCGAGAATGAACTCCTCAAAACCCTTCCCATATCCAAAGAAGAACAGGTTTTTCGCCCCCAAATCAAAGAAGTATGGCCCTCATTTGGAGAATTGCAGGACATGCAAAACACCCTCAAACGTCAATTATCTAATACTTTCAAAACCAACAACAGTTTAGGATTACAAGCACTTGATATAGTCCAGCAATACCAAAATAGGAAAGGGATTGTAGTGTTAGAACATAGTATTGACGGAACAGATTGGGATGGACAAACTGGGAAACTGCTGGATTGGTACATCAATTCTTTTTGGAATATCCAATATGACTTCAATCTTCCCCAAATTATTGTGTTTATCAATGTGAAATACCCTATGGTAAGCGGTGGTTTCTTCAAAAGGTTGTTTAGTAAAGGCTTCAAAAAAGGAAAAATTAGAGATGCATTGGATGAAATGGCAGCGAAATCTTCAGAAAGATGCCGCCTACTTCCAGAATTAAGCCCCGTAAGAATCAACGATGTAAACAATTGGATTGACCAATATGGAGAGAATCAACTAAACTACTTATTGGACCAAATTTTTGCCAACGATAAAGATGGACTTCAATCCATGCGATTGGTAGAAAATGAACTCAAAAGTGGTTTGGACAAACTCAGAAAACAAAGGGACAGACAACTCATTGCCAAGCTTTAAGCATATATCAATTTACCGTTAAGATTTCGCCTCACATCCCATATTCTGATTTTCAAATAGTACTTTGTGGAGATTCCCAAACGTCATGATTCGTTTTTCTCACAATGAATCATGACCACTAAAACCTCCCTGTATGATTACGACTTCTTTCTTTGAATTATTCAAAATAGGCCCTGGCCCATCTAGTTCACATACAGTTGGTCCTATGAGGGCTGCAAATCGTTTCCGCCGAAATGTGTGGAAATTTTTGCAGCAATATCAGCCGAAAGTAGCCAGCAATATTACCATCAGGGTGGAATTATATGGCGCATTGGCAGCAACAGGGCATGGACACGGCACGCATAGAGCCGTTTTTGCAGGCTTGTTGGGACAAGAACCCAAGTTGGTGGACATCGAAAAATTGAATCACTACTTTGAAGAGCCTAACAAAAAATATGCGATTCCTTTCAAAAAGCAAGAAATTCCCTTTGAAGAAAAGGACATTTTTTTCGACTATACTCCTCATAAATACTGGCACCCCAATACACTGAAATTTGTGCTACTCAATGATTTTCAACCGCTTTTTGAAGAAATTTACTATTCAATAGGTGGAGGATTTATCCAAAAGGAAGGAATCAGCATCAAAGATGAGAACCGCCCGAAACCAAAATATCCGTACTCAAATTTTGCAGAATTGGTAGCTGTATTGGAGCAGTCCGATCTGAGCATTGATGAATTTCTTTTGGAAAATGAAATTGCTTTGAGTGGCTTGAATGAAAAAGAGGTATTGAAGAACATCCAAGAAATCATGGAGGTCATGCGGAAAAGTGTGGAAGGAGGTTTGAGTAAAGAAGGCATTTTGCCAGGAGGTCTAAATGTTTATCGCCGAGCCAAAAGTATGTACGAAAATGCCCAAAGAATGGAATCCCAAAAACGCTATGCAGATGCTCTTTTTGCACGCTTAAATGCCTATGCATTGGCGACTTCCGAAGAAAATGCAGATGGACAAATGGTGGTGACGGCTCCTACAAATGGTGCTGCGGGAATCATTCCTGCCTGTATAGAATACTTACGAAACGATTGCAATATGCCCAATGAATTGCTGCAAAGGGGGCTTTTGGTAGCAGGAATGATTGGTTACATTGTCAAAGAAAATGCTTCTATTTCAGGAGCCGAATTGGGATGTCAAGCAGAAGTTGGTTCTGCGGCTGCAATGGCTGCGGCTTTATTCAGTTTTGTATATGGAGGAGACATTCACCAAATCAGTTCTGCCGCCGAAATCGCCATAGAGCACCACCTCGGAATGACCTGCGACCCCATCAAAGGATTGGTACAAGTGCCTTGTATCGAACGAAATGCAAATGGAGCCATCAAAGCCTACAATGCTTACTTATTGGCTTCTGCCAGAAATAGCAAACCCATTATTTCCTTCGACCAAGTGGTGGAAACCATGCGCCAAACAGGAAATGACCTTTCTTCTAAATACAAAGAAACGGCAAAAGGAGGTTTGGCTGCTACTTATGGAATGCCAGGGAGTTAAACAAATTCAAATCCAATTTCACCTGCTTTAAACCAATTACTTTTGCAGTTGAACTTGTACTTTGAATTTGAGTTTGTATTTATTTTTTTCTCTTCTTTCCTCTACTCACATTGAATTTCATACGATAATTCACGTCTACATCACCTTTAGAAATTTTTTCTAATTTGCGTTTCATCATGCGCTGCTTCAAAGGAGATAGATGGTCTGTAAACAATACTCCATCAATGTGGTCGTATTCATGTTGAATCACACGAGCCGTAAAACCGCTATACGTTTCATCATAAAAATTGAAATCCTCGTCGTAGTACTGTATGCGAACCGTTTCCTCACGAGAAACCCCTTCTTGTATGTTCGGAATACTCAAACAGCCCTCATCGTACATCCATTCATCACCCGATTCTTCAATAATTTCTGCGTTGATAAAAACCTTTTTGATGCCCGTCTCACCTGCAAAATCATTGTCCTCTGTTACATCTTGCAATATCTGCACGGTATCAGCGACAAAAATTCGCAGCGACAAACCGACTTGAGGTCCTGCAAGACCAACACCTCTTGCATTGTACATAGTCTCGAACATATTGGCAACCAACTCCTTCAATTTAGGGTGGTCTTTAGAAATGTCTTCACCAACTTTTCTCAAAACGGGATTGCCGTAAGCAATAATAGGAAGTACCATGAATCAATAAAAATTAAAATTAAATATAAAATGCTCTAATTGAAAAAGTGAAATGAGATAATCACCGATGTCCCATATAAGCCTGCAAAATCAATACTGCACTCACCTCATCCAACAATTTTTTGTTTTGTCGTTTTTTCTTTTTCACGCCACTTTGGACAAGCGAACGAGCCGCCATTTGCGAGGTAAAACGTTCATCCTCTTTATCGACAGGAATATGCGGGTGATTTTTCTGCAAAATTTCAATAAACTTATCCACCGCCAAAGACATAGGAGACTCATTCCCATCCAAGTGAATTGGATAACCGACCACAAACAGTTCCACTTCTTCATTTTTCAGGTAATCCTTCAAAAAATCAAAAATGTTTTTGGTATCTACAGCCGTCAAACCTGTTGCAATAATTTGCATAGGGTCTGTTACCGCCAATCCTGTCCGTTTCATTCCATAATCAATCGCCAATATTCTTGCCACAGTCTCTATTTATGAATTTGAAAAATGAAAGTCACATTCTCTATTGAAGAAGAAACTCGTTTGACCGCAAAGATAAGACTTGGAAATTTAGTAAGTGAAACTTTCAAAGTAATTCCCCATTAAGATTTGAATTCACCCTCAATTAAGACTTTTTGATTTTATTCTTCCCGAGTTCTCGGGACAGGCTATTTTAATTTTCATTCATAGGAGGCTGCAGTTTATCAAAATTGGTGGCTGCTTGATAGCGTTCTGCAACTGCCAAAATGGTCGCCTCGTCAAAATAATTGCCCACAAAAGTAAGGCTCGAAGAATTTCCGTCCTTGTCTGCTCCGTTGGGAACGACGACACAGGGATGCCCTGAAAGATTGGTGTAAAATAATTGAGTGCCTCCAAAACTCGGTGAAACAATCACATCAAAATCCTTGAATCTTTGGTGCATTTCTTGAATCAGTTGATACCGAACCCGATTCGCTTGAATATATTCCACAGCAGGAATAAACCTCGCCGCCCGAAAGGCATTTGGCCAAGCATAACGAATTTGGCGAACCATCAAATCATCTTCATTGCTACGGGTCAGTTCGTCAAAAGCCGCTGCCGCTTCCGAAATTAGAATCAAACCAAATGCCTCCGTTGGAAAATTATCAGGCATTTCGACC
>JBGCDY010000263.1:0-3629 GCA_045105835.1 Chitinophagales bacterium | reverse complement strand
GTAATCAGTACCAATTGCTTCAACGGCTTTGTTGGAGTTGGTGAGGGGAGAAGGAACAGGAGCATCTGCTGTCTGCTCGCTATAAGCATATATTTGGTAGGTTGTTGTTTGGGTAGGAGCATCAAAAATTCCTGTAGTATTGATGGCTTTGAACCTCGGAAAAAGTGGATTGCTGATATCCCACAAAATATAGTGCAGCGTATAACCTTCCGTTGTTTGGTGCGTGCTGTTGGTGGAAACAATCAATTGTTCGTTCATCAGACAATTGCCTACTACATTGGTGGTCAATACACCCGCCGAAGCTTCACAAATTTCTGCAATCAAGGCTAAATCTACTTGGAAATCAAATAAATCAGATGTGGTGTGATCCAAAGAGGACATTGGAGTCGTATAGATAGGACTGGTTTGTGCTTTTGTAGTGGGGGAAAAAAGAAAAATTGTTAAACAAAACAATAACAGGGTATAGGCAGACAAATGTATTTGCTGTTTCATGGCATTGTAATTTTTTAGAATTAAGAAATGTGTGTGTGGTGAGGAAGCTGCAATACCTACAAAAATAACCTATTTTGCCCACAATTGAAATTTTACTTTTTAGCAAAAAAACAGCATTTCCTTAAAACTCTTGTTTACTTGCTATGTTGTAGTTATTCAGCTATAAAAATATGTGACTTTCAAAATCTATTTAGAGTCTCAAAGGCATTATTTAACCCAAATATATTCACTAAAAACTTTATAATAAATTACTATGGATTTTTTAAAAATAACTGCAGTAAGCTTTCAAGAATTAATTATGACCTATGGCACACGCATAGTAGGTGCTTTACTTTTCTTAATTATTGGCTGGTGGGTAGTAGGAATGATTAATAGAGCGATTACAAGGATGGTTGCCAAAAATAGCATTGACCCTACTCTAAAGCCCGTTATAACTTCCACCTCTTCTATCTTGTTGAAAATAATGCTCTTGCTAGCAGTAGTTTCTACATTAGGAGTCGAAACCACTTCTTTTGTTGCCGTTTTGGGCGCATTTGGTTTGGCAGCAGGTTTGGCATTGCAGGGAAGCTTGGGGAATCTTGCAGGTGGTTTTTTGATTTTGTTTTTCCGTCCCTTCAATGTAGGAGATTATATTCGAGCGCAAGGACACGAAGGTTTTGTAAAAGAAATTCAATTGTTTACAACCATCCTCGAAACACCTGACAAAGAGACGATTTACTTGCCAAATGGTGCAGTTTCTTCCGCAGATATTGTAAATGTTTCACAAATTGGTATCGTGCGTTTGCACCTTGCGATTGGAATTGGTTATGGCGAAAATATTGGTAAGGCAAAGGATGTGTTGGTGAAAGTACTTCAAGACAATCCATTGGTATTGAACGAGCCTGCTCCAAGCGTAGCTGTGGTAAACTTAGGCGATAGCAGTGTAGATTTGGATATGCGTCCTTGGTGTAATGCTGGAGATGCGCCAGATGTAACGGTTCAAATCTTGGAAAGTGCTAAAATCGCATTGGACAATGCAGGAGTCGATATTCCTTTCCCACAACAAGTGGTTCACCACATCAATAATTAAGATGGTGGATTGGTGATTTGTGATTGGTAGACTGGTAAATAGTGACTGGTTTGCTGGTGATTAATCACTGTCTAACGTTAATCAAAATATGATTTTTTTAAAAGGCTTTAGCCACTTCATTGCAGTGGTTAAAGCCTTTATTATTTTATACCTCTTTGAAAAGGTGAAGCAATTGCAGACTGAATTCCTGATAAGTATTCATGTAAAAATAATCAGGTAATTCATTTGCTGCAATCACTTAGAAAGCAGCCCTCCCATATCTGACATCCCGCATCTAACTTCTGACCTCTTACTTAACTAATCACTATTTACCAGTCACAAATCACCAAAATTCTCCCGAATCACTTGCTCCAAAACAGTAATAGCTTCTTCAATTTCAGCTTCATTCATCGCTGCAAAACCCAAGCGGGTACTATTTAGGCATTGATTGGGAGGGTTGTGAATCAATCCATTGCCAATATATATGCCGTATTTTGGGGCAACCTTAGCAAGTTCTACCAAATCTACCTTTTCTGCAAAAGAAGCCCAAACAGCCATTCCTCCCTGAGGGACATCAAAATGAACCACATCTGCTAACTTACCTTGCAGCAATTCACAAAACAAGTTTCGTCTAATGCGGTACTGCTTCAATGCCTTCTTCAAATACCGTCGAATAATTCCATCTTCCATCATTTCGGCAAATGCCAACTCCAACACCGCATCTCCCTGCAAATCAACGACACGCCGCAATTTGACCAGTTCTGTAATCACATTTTTAGGCGCAATCACATAACCCAATCGAAAAACAGGAGCCGTCAGTTTGGAAAACGAACCAATATAGACCACCAAACCCTGCTGGTCGGCACTCGCCAAAGGCAATACAGGAGAATTTCCATAGTGATATTCATAGTCATAGTCGTCTTCAATAATCATGAAACGGTACTTTTCCGCCAATGCCAGCAATTGAATACGGCGTTCAGGGATGAGTGTCACCGTAGTCGGATGGTGGTGGTGAGAGGTGACATAAATGGCTTTGAAGGAATGTTGGGTACAAAGACGCTCCAACTCATCAATCACCAAACCATCCTTGTCTACAGGAATCCGAAATATTTCTGCGCCCACCATTTGGAAGCAGCGATTGGCAATATGGTAATTGGTTTCGCCCACAACCACTTTTTCCCCTTTACGAATCAAGGCATTGATGGTCAAATAAATCGCCATTTGACTGCCACGGGTAATCAAAATATTGTCTATCCTACTCCTAAAACCCCTTGTCTTGTTGAATTCATCAGACAAAATTGCCCGAAGTGATTCTTGCCCATACAAATTGCCATAACTCAATACACTACTACCCGCATGTCGCCGCAAATTTCGAGCATAAGCCGTCGCCATTTCTTCAATAGGAGCCAACCGAACATCGGGATAACCATCATTAAACGAAAGTCTTTGGGTCAAAATACTGGGAATCTTGATGGGTGCAATCTCCTCAAAATCAAAGCCTGCCTTGTCGGGAATGGTTAAATTAATCATTTTGGGAGACCATTTCTGAGAGCGTACTTCGGGAAGCGAACTGGCTACATAAGTTCCCTTATAAGGAATCAACTCGACCCAACCTTGTGCATACAATTCCTCCATTGCAGTCACCACCGTTTTGCGGTGAACGCCCAACAACTCCGCCAATTTTCGAGAGCCTGGTAGCTTCGTGGCAGGCTTGACAATGCCATTTTGAATCTGACGAATGAACCCATTTACGATTTGGAGGTAGATAGGATGGGAGCAAGTTTTGTCAATGTCAATCAATAAACGATATGGGAGCATATGGACAAGGTTAAGTACACTGCAACGATTTTTTTTTTTTTTTTAGGGCATAGCCCTGACTCTATTTGTAGAAAAACACCTTGGTGTAAGTCATAGGAGCATAGCTTCGGCACGCTTAAATGATTGGATTTTGTGGTGTCGAGGCTATGCCTTATAGCTGTCAAGTTAAAGAGAAATCTTGTTTATTAACCCTGAAAGGGTTTTAGCAATAGCACGGGGCAACGCCCTGTGTGTCAAGTATAAATGTACATTAGCCCTGAGGGGGCGTAAG
>JBGCDY010000262.1:0-2493 GCA_045105835.1 Chitinophagales bacterium | reverse complement strand
ATTGGTGCCAGGTTCGCCCCAAAGGATTTGTCCAGTTTGGTAATCCACTCGTTCGCCGCTGCGGTCAATGGTTTTGCCATTGCTCTCCATATCGACTTGTTGGAAGTGGGCTGCAAAACGGTGGAGGTATTGGTCGTAAGGCAGGATGGCATAGGTTTCTGCACCAAAAAAGTTATTGTACCAAATCCCCAACATCGCCAAAATAACGGGCATGTTTTCGTTGAAAGGAGTTTGTCTGAAATGCTCATCCATTTGATTCGCTCCCTCCAATAATTCCTCAAATCGCTCAAAACCAATGCTACAAGCAATAGACAAACCAATGGCAGACCAAAGAGAATAGCGACCACCTACCCAATTCCAGAAGGTAAACATGTTGTCGGTATTGATGCCAAATTCTCCCACCATTTTTTTGTTGGTTGAAACGGCTACAAAGTGTTTGGCGATTGCCTTCAAATCACTACCTGAATGCTTCAAAAACCAAAGACGGGCAGTATTTGCATTCGTCATGGTTTCTTGGGTGGTGAAAGTTTTGGAGGCAATGATGAATAGGGTCGTTTCTGGATCTAATTTTTTGAAGGTTTCTGCAATGTGTGTACCATCCACATTTGACACAAAATGCACCGTCAAATCAGGATGTTGGTAATGCTTTAATGCTTCAACAACCATTAGTGGACCCAAATCAGAACCTCCAATGCCTATGTTTACAATATCGGTGATATGCTTATTGGTATAGCCTTTCCATTCGCCACTGCGTACCTTTTCGGTAAAAGCCTTCATTTGCTGCAATACTTGATTGATTGCAGGCATCACGTTTTCGCCATTTACTTCAACAGGCGTATTTTTGCGATTTCGCAAGGCGGTATGTAGAACAGCTCTTTCTTCGGTTTCGTTGATGAACTGTCCTGTAAACATTTGCTCTATGGCATCTTTTAACTGCAATTCTTCGGCAAGTTCACAAAGTAAACGAAGGGTATCTGTTGTGATGTTGTTCTTGGAATAATCAAAAAGAAAATCTTGCCAGTTGATGGAAAACTCTTCAAATCGTTTGGAGTTGGCAATAAACAAATCGTGGATTTGTAGACTTTTTATTTTTTGATAATGTGTTTGTAACTGTTTCCAAGTATTAGTGTTGGTAGGGTTGTTTTTATGCAACATAAAAAAGTTAATTGAACATTGAAGTTTGATAATGAAAGCGAAAAATACTACTTTTTGAAAAAATAGTATTTTTTTTGCAATGTTTTTCTTCAATATAGTGTTCTGATAAGGTTGAAGTGAAGGGAAATGTGGGGGAGTGTAGGTATCGGATACCTAATCTTCTAGTAGTATTAATTTTTTCAATTTATTGGATTTCTTCTAAAAAAAGTATCCGATACCTAACCAAATAACTAAAAAAAATATGAAAATTGTCTTTATGGGTACTCCTGATTTTGCAGTGCCATCTTTGGATATTTTACTGCAAAATGGCTATGATATTGTAGGGGTGATTACGGCTACTGATAAACGGGCAGGACGTGGGAATAAATTGCAGCAATCGGCAGTCAAAAAATATGCTTTGGAAAAAGGCTTAAATGTTTTGCAGCCTAAAAACCTGAAAAATGCTGATTTTCAAGCAGAATTGGCGGCATTGAAGGCAGAACTACAAGTTGTGGTGGCTTTTAGAATGTTGCCTGCGACAGTTTTTGAGATGCCTCCAAAGGGTACAATCAATTTGCATGGTTCTTTGCTGCCACAATATAGGGGCGCTGCTCCGATTAATTGGGCGGTCATCAATGGGGATACAGAATCTGGTGTGACGACCTTTTTTATTGAGCAAAAGATAGATACGGGCGAGATGATTTTTCAGGCGAAAGTGCCGATTGCAGAAACGGATACGGCGGGTAATTTACACGATAATTTGCAAGCTGTTGGTGCGGAACTGTTGTTGAAAACGGTGAATGCGATTCGAGACGGAGATTATCCGAGAACGAAACAGGTTTTGGAAGGGGAATCCAAAAAAGCTCCAAAAATCTTCAAGGAGACTTGTAAGATTAATTGGGAACAACCGACTGCTTCTGTGTATAATTTTATTCGTGGAATGAGCCCCTACCCAACTGCTTTTACCCATTTGGATGGGAAATCATTGAAGGTATTTAGTAGCGAGAAAATCATTGAAGCACATGATTATAAGGTAGGTACTTGGCTATCAGATGGGAAGAAATTTTTGCGAGTAGCTACTTTGGATGGTTTTGTGGAACTGAAGGAAATTCAATTACAGGGCAAAAAACGGATGATGGCGGATGCTTTTTTGAGGGGCTATAAATTGTCTGATGAAGTGGTGATTTTAAGTTAATCCATGTTTCTGTAAGGAGGGTTTTAACCGCTGACGCATTCTATAAGGAACGCTGCTGAATTAACTCCGAGTTTTCGGGGCAAGCTATTTTAAAATTCATCCGATGAGGGCTACAAGATAAGTGCTGATTAACCAAAATATTGAAAGCCCTCATCGGATGAAAA
>JBGCDY010000261.1:0-11371 GCA_045105835.1 Chitinophagales bacterium | reverse complement strand
CTGTGGACATACTTTCCATACCTCCAGCTACTACAATATCTTGATCGCCCAATCGAATAGCTTGCACACCAAACATGACTGCTTTCATACCCGAAGCACATACTTTATTGACAGTCGTACAAGGAACAGAATTGGGTAAACCTGCCTTCAATGCTGCTTGACGAGCAGGAGCTTGTCCTACATTTGCTTGCAATACATTGCCCATGAATACCTCGCCTACCAAATTGGCTTCAATACCTGCTCGCTGAACAGCAGATTTGATGACATGAGCTCCTATATCTACAACCGATAATGAACTCAATCCTCCTCCAAAACTACCAATAGGTGTTCTTGCCATTGATACAATAAAAACTTCTCTCATGTTATATAATTATGAATTATGTTGAATTAAAATTATTGGACAAATAAGCTTTAATGAATTTTTATCTTAATATTTAGTTCTGTCTCAAATGACAGGAGATTTTACCCAATTATTTGTTTTGTCATTTCATTGTCAGTTAAGTAGCTGATAATCTGCGTGTTTGCATTTTATAACTACCTGAAACTTATCCTTAGATATAAAGCAACTGTGAATTTATAGACAATCATTAGTTTGTAAAGAAAAAACATATTAAATTTTTATATGAGTCTTGCCTAAATAATCAAATCACCTAAACCTAAACACAAAAATAGGCAAAATGGGTCTATTGCTTATGAAACCTATTACTATTTTGCAATTGGTTGGTTGAGGAAAAAAAGTATTGTATTGGATATTGTAAAATACATACTTAAAATAAATTGAAGAATATGAATATAAGGTTTTTACTTTTAAATGGTGAAAAATGTTCTTTTTTTCATGGTAAAAAATGTACTTTTATGCTACTTTATACCACGAATTTACCACTGTAAAATAATAAACCGTATGAACACGTATATCAAAAGTGCTTTATTGGTATTGTTGTGTCTGTTGTTAAGTGTCTTTTGCCAAGCCCAAAATGAAGTGTATTGCGATTTGAAAATTAACGAATTTGCTGTTAATAATAGTGAATTAGGAGTAGTGAAGTATGTTTCAAAAGGAGAGTTCATTTTCAGAAAAATGAATAAGAATTGGCGGATTTTAGCATTTACCAATGAGGATGCTCGGTTGATTACTGATTTTTTCTTGGAGAAAAATCGAGTACTGGCTTGTGAAGCTCATTATGTTGATAAAAAAGTTAAGATTTTTGCGGAGAGAAGGGACGATTCTGTTGATTTCCCTTTCAAAAAATGTATAGCTGAGTTGCAGGAAATGGGGTATTTTATTACCAGTTTTCGTTCTTCAGATGAAATCGTTGTATTTCCTATGGGACATTGTGCAGCTGCAATAACTATACATGATTATGAAGAAGATATGGCAATTTATGTAGAGTGCCCTCCTTGCGGTCGGGTTATTGTAGAGGAGGAAGGAATGGATGGTTTGTTGAGGGTGAATGATTTTGGTTCTCCAGATGAAGAAGATGGTCTCTTAAAAATGAATGACCAGCAATTATTTGAAAGTACAGGAAATGTAAAGGTATTTCAGCCCTTTTTTGAAGATACTGAACAAACAATAGATAACAGTTCTTTAACGAATAATAAGGCTAGTTTGGAACAACTCCTTAAAGATATTGCAGAAAAGGAAGGTAGTGTTGAGGAAACAACGGAAGGGGAATTGCCTGTAAGCGACAAAGCTGGCTTAGACGAACTTCTTAAGGATATTGCAGAAAAGGAAGGGAATGTTGAAGAAACAACGGAAGGCGAACTGCCTGTAAGTGAGAAAGCTGGCTTGGATGAACTTCTTAAAGATATTGCAGAAAAGGAAGGTAGTATTGAAGAAACAAGAGAAAGTGAACTGCCTTCAAATGAGAAAGCTGGCTTAGACGAACTTCTTAAAGATATTGCAGAAAAGGAAGGTAGTGTTGAAGAACTCATTGACAGTACTTCAATGGAAGCTATTATTAAAGGGAGGGCGAATGAGGAAAACAATGATTTGCCAAGGTTGAGAGAAGAAAATGGAGGTATGACAATTGGAGAAGGAGGCGGATCTACAGGGTCAGGGGAGTTAAAGAATCCTATTGAAGAGAAGTTGGGGGATGCAAAAATAATGCAGAAAAAAGAAGAATCTTCAAAGAAAGTGCAGGAAAAAACACCTTTGAAAGATGATAACTATGAAGGATAGTGGTCTCGATAGTGATTAATATTTTTGATAAGGTAAATGCTTGACAAATAAGTATGAATCAAGCAAGGTGTGAGAGCATTCTACCTTGTGTTTTTGTGAAAAAACAATAAAATTGCTCTATGAATCTGTATAAATTGATGTGCGTTTTATTGTTTGCTACAATAAGCAATAATGTACTTTTGGTATCACAAGTAGATACACTCAATAACTATTCAGAACCGCTACTTCTAAATGCAGGAACAGGACACTTACCTACCCAAAATCCCATAATATCAAATATTGGAAATGATTCTCTAAGCATCATTCTATCAGGAGTTAAGTATGTGATTGTAGAACTTACCGCACCAGAACAGTCGATGGCTGATTTGGGAAAATACCCCATTATTGCTCAATTTGCTGATTACCTCAAAGGTATGGGATTCAAAGAGGTCGCCTATCGAACCAACGACAAAAGAAGACTACTGCTTAGTGTGCCTACCTATTGTGACTTGATTCGTGTCCGATTTAGTTTGATGCCCAAAGAAGATTATTATGAAGGAGTGCAACTGCAATTCCAGACTTGTAGAAATGATTATTCTGTCCTGACTTACAAAGAAAAATTTTATAAGAATGAACATTTACTGCAAAACCTAAATCGAGTTTGGGCACTTTTTTATGATAATAAAATCCAATACAATATTGAAAATCGTTTGAAGGTAAAACCAAATGTGTTTGTGACCAATGAAGAAAATATACTGACTTACCTCAAACAAAATGCCTTTAATTTGGATAGTATTGAAGGAATATACGAGAAAGTACCTGATTATGATTACAGTAAGAAGAAATACAGTTTAGCCATAGTCAAAAATAAGGAACAAAACTACGACGTCGTTTATATCAGAGGAGCAAGTAATTACTTGGATTGGAAAGAAGGAGAGTGGATGGGAGAGATAAAGGTCTCTGCAAAACCCAGAGTGTTTGAGGAGGTGAAATGGGTTACTCCCAATAAGTTACCCCAAACCAATGGACGTATTACCTTGGGGAATGGTAAAAACTTTTTCTTGCGCTTCAAAAGACATGTCAACGTTTACGAATACAAACGTTTGGACAATACTACTTCTATCACCAATACGGCAACATTGGATGGGGAAGGGATGTCTGGAAGTGGAATTTTGATAGATACAAGAGGATATTTATTGACCAATTACGATGTTGTCAGAAATGCTAAGAGAATCCATATTGCCTTACCTAAGCCCGAAGTAGAAGGGCAGGATATTTGGCTTGCTAAATTGGTTTCAGTTGATGAAAAAACTGATTTGGCATTGCTGCAAATCATAGATAGAAGCTTTAACCCTCCAGATGTTGTTCCCTATTTGATTGAAGATGAAGAAATAGAAGTTGGGGAAAAGGTATTTACACTGGGCTATCCATTGGTCGAATCTATGGGAGTGCACTCAAAATTAGCTGTGGGGTCAATCAGTTCCTTGCATGGTTATCAGAGCCTTGTTTCTACTTACCAAACGACTGTACAGGTATATGCAGGGAATAGCGGAAGTCCATTGTTCAATGAACAGGGTAAATTAGTTGGAATACTCCGAAACAAACATGCAGATGCTGTCAAAGCATCTTATGCGCTCAAATCCATTTTTATACTTCAGTTTTTGAATCAAACAGGATTGTTCAATTCAAATCACTTTCTTGCCGCTCCCAACAATTTGGAAATGCTTCCTTTAACTGAGCAGATAAAAAAAATACAGCCTTTTGTTTATTATATCAATAGCTATTAACAATAGGCATAAATACTCATTCTGCAAAAGGAGAATCTGATTCTTGGCTGCTGTCAAATACTTTGATGGCGATGACATTGGCTTCTGCAGTTTTTTTGCGCTCTACCCACACATCACAATGAATGGTTACTTTTTTGCCTTTTATCTCCAATACCTTAGCCCTTAGTTCGATGGATTTGTCATTAGGTGTAGGGCGCATATACCTGATACTGATTGTGCCTGTAGCATATCTGTAAACAGGTTGACTGTCCAAATTTCTATTTTCTGCTTTATAAACAGCCGCCATTGCAGCACCCATACAGTGACAGTCAATCAAGCTCGCCAAAATACCTCCATTGAGAATACCTTTCCATCCTTGATACTTGGTTTGTGAATGCCAAACACAAACAATCTCATCGTTTTCCTGCCAATAGCTGTCTATCTGCAATCCATCATGATTGTCTTTGCCACAGCCAAAACAAACATTGCCGACCATGTAATCTTGAATTGATTTCTGTTGCATTGATTCTTTTCTATTTTATATGGTGTTTAATTAGGCTCGTTATTTATTGATAAAAAGTGATTTATTTATGCATTTTAAACGCTTGTGTATGATATAAATAAGGGGCTTTTATTTTTAATTGCCAACATTCCTTTGGTATAAAAATTGCACTAACATGACTATGACTTAGTAATGACGCAAAAAATAAAAGCCTTGACAGTTATCCCCCAAACCCCAAAAACCTATACTGAGATAGAACTCATCCAGGAAATAGAGAGTTTAAAAGAAAATATACTCCTTCCTCAAAACTATCAGAGGGTGAAATCTATACTAAAACTGAGTAGCAAATATAACTATATTTCTGCTACCATAAACGCATATTGTTGGTTGGGGTACTTCTATATCTTCAAACCAGATTATGAAACTGCACGAACGATGTTTACCAACGGGCTCGTTCTTTTTGAAAGTTCGAAAGAAATTTTAAGCTTTGGTGAAAAAGAAAAGCTAATACTTAACATGAGACTTGAAGGAGGTATTGCTAATACCTACTCCTATGAAGGGAATGTGGATTTAGGGCTTCCTCATTATTACAATGCACTAAAAATTTCAGAAAAAATTGGTAATCTAAACTCTACATCTAATCTTATCAGTAATATAGGAACGATTTACTACATGAATGAGAATCCTGGTGAAGCCTTGACTTACTACATGCGTGCGAAAGATTTGAAGCTTCAAATGAAGGTTGATGGAGGTTTGGACTTGCTGTACAACAACATAGCAAGTTGCTACATTAATCTAAATCAGCTTAAAAAAGCATTTGCTTATTTGGATAAAGCATTGGAAGTCTCTAGTAGGACAAAGAATAAAAGGGCTATTTCTTTTGCATATACAAATTATTCGGAGCTACACCTCAGAGGATCTGAATATAAACAAGCTTTGAGCTATGCGGAGGAATCCATAATCATCAGTAAGGAAATAGAGAACTGGGACAGTTTGATGCGAGCTTATCTGGCAAAAGCACACATTCTGGAAAAAAAAGGCAAGTACTCCAATAGTGTGAAATTTACCCATGAATCATTGAGGGTGGCGGAAAAGTTTAATTTTAAAGCAGGTGTAGCCAATGCTTATCAGTTTCTTGGAGACCTGTACGAATTGATGGGAGACTTTGAAAATAGTTGTCATTACCTAAAAAAATATATTGTCATTAGGGAAGAGTTGAATAGTGATAAAACCAACAAAACAATCGCAATCCTCAATGCAGGCTATGAATCTGAAAGAAAAGATTTAGAAATCAAGCAATTGCACCAACAACAAAAAATGCTTGAAAGTAAGAATGAAGAATTGAAACTATTTGCAAGTAAGGCATCTCATGATATGAAAGAGCCACTTCGAATGATCAGTAGCTTTAGCCATATACTCAAGAGACAATACAAGGTAAAGTTGGACAATGATGCTTTGTATTATTTGGATACGATTGAAGACGCAAGTAAACGCATGGATCGATTATTGACCGATTTGCTCAATTACACCCTTGCAGGAATCAATAAAAGAGCAAAAGAAAAGGTTAGCTTGAATCAAATATGTGATAATATTCAGGCAAACCTGCAATTGGTGATCAAAGAAAAAACGGCAATCATTGAAGTAGAAGAACTACCTATTATTGATGGCTACCAATCAGATATGACCCAATTGTTTCAAAACCTTATTTCAAATGCCCTCAAGTTTTGCACCCAAAGAACACCCTATATCCGTGTGGAGGCACAGGAATTGGATGGGGAATGGCAAATTGGAGTTCACGACAATGGAATTGGAATATTAGAAGGAGACAAAACGAGAATCTTTGAATTACTCACCCGTTTGCATTCTAAAGAAGAATTTGAAGGCACGGGAATCGGTTTGGCAACTTGCAAAAAAATCGTAGAAAAATACAAAGGTAAGATTTGGGTAGAGTCAGAATTTGGAGTTGGAACAAGCTTCTTTTTCACCCTACCCATCAAAATGACCACGACTTACGATATCTAAGGCTAAGAAATTATTGAAAAATCATCCCTTCAATAACTTCAACAAGACCCCATTTGTCCATCCAAAACCATCTTGTACAGGGTATTCTCCACCGCCAGCGCCCAAATCCATATCGGTCACATTGTACTTCTCCATCATCTTGCCCGTATTTTTGTAAACCTTCACATTCAATGCCGTCCAATTTTTGCTGATATCGGCTGCAATGGAATCAAAGCCATATTGACGCAAACCTTGAATGCTCACCCATTGAAGCGGTGCCCAACCATTCGGAAAATCCCACTGTTGCCCACTTTCCACCAAAGTTGTAACCACTCCACCAGCCTTCAAAAAATCCTTTTGAATTCGTTTAGCGACCAAAGCTGCTTGTGAGGTTTTGGCAATATCGAAAAAGAGGGGGTAAGCTGCTGCCAAAGTAGGAATGCCCGTTGTGCTTTGACTTGGGAAATGATAATCTTCAAAAAAATCAGTTTGACCATTCCAACAATACGTTTGAATAGCTGTTTTGCGCCCTTGTGCTTTCGCTTCAAAATCACTGCTTTTTGAAGTGTTTTTTTGCAGTCGGTAGGCAGTGGCAAGTGTTTTTTCAAGGTGAAAAAGCAAAGCATTTAAGTCCACAGGAATCAATTCTGTCGTGCGAATCGTTTTGAAGTCCGTTCCTTCACCAAACCATCTTGCGCTAAAATCCCAACCAGACTCACACGCTGCCCGCAAATTTCGATACAAATCTTCTGAAGTTTGTGGAGACTCTTCTGCCAATTCTAAATCTTCTGGATAAGACTCAGGGCGAGGACCTTCTCTGTCATCCCAATAACGGTTTAAAATTGTTCCATTTTGCAGCCGAACCACTCGTCGATGTGTAGGGTTTTCAAGGCTCAAGTCTTCTGCTCCCGCCATCCAAAATTTATATTCTTTTTCCAGAGCAGGGAGGTATTTCTCCAAAATTGCATCGCCTTTTTCAGCCGCTAAAAGATTGACCATTGCCGCAAAAAAAGGAGGTTGGGAACGCCCCAAGAAATAGGTTCGGTTTCCGTTGGGAATGAAGCCAATTTTGTCCAACAAATGGGCGAAATTGTCAAGCATATTTTCTATCATATCATAGCGACCCGATGTAGCCAATCCCAACATGGTGAAATAACTGTCCCAATAATAAATCTCTCCGAAACGTCCTCCAGGAACGATATATGGATGAGGCAAAGGAATCAAAGAACTTCCTTCAATGTCTTGGTCGGCTTGTCGAGTAAGCACTTCCCAAAGGTGGTGAATATGTGCGGAGGCAGTTCGGTTTGTGTCAGCTTCAAAACCACTGGAAGGAGAGGAGGGGAGTTCAAAATTGGCAAGCACAAACGCCTTTAAATCCTCTTTGCTCCAATCTTTATCCGCTTTTGATTGCTGGTATCTATCCAAAATCTCCGCTACGGGAAACTTTGCAGTCGCATCAATAAAGGTTTTGGAATCGGAAAAAATACCGCTTGTTTGGACATCGTGAAACAATTCACCAAACACTTCTTCAAAGGGAGTATATATTGCAGTCATATCGTAATTGAATTTGAACTAAAAGACTCTTGCAAATTAAGTTAAAATTAGGAATCTTGAAGAGTTTGTGGTAAAACAAACCTCGAATATTGATGCCTATTTTGTGTCCTAAAAATTGCATTTATGAGTTGAATCCAAGAATTTCTATAACTTCAATAGGCGCAAGGTTTTGAAGGTTTGGGTTTTGGTATTGCTGACCTTCAATAAATACACGCCTGATTCTGTTAAGGTATTGGAGAGGTCAAAATTTCCATTGGCGGTTTTGGTGTTTGACTGCCAAACTATTTGTCCTGTTGCATTGAATACCTCCCATTGAAGTTCTTCCAATTCCTCCGTTTGATAGGTAATTTTGACCATTTTATTGAAAGGATTTGGCTGCACCTGTAATTGAAGTGCCGTATTTATTGAAGCAATATCCGTCGTGACAGGCATTTCAAAATCGGTTACTTTGGGTAAGTGGTCGGAAGCGATATCGGTATCGCTGGCATTCAAGCCATAATAATCAAGGTCTTGTGGTGACATCGAGTTGGTATTGATGGTATAGGCTTTTTTTACATCCAAAACACTATTGGAGTGAATCATAAAATCCAAGCGACCAGCAGGAAAATTACTTCCTTCTCCCAGCCAAGTAAACGCCATGTAATCACCCGTTTGAGGTGAAATAACGTCTTCCAAATCAGTGTTGTCCCAATCCAAAGGAGCATCTTCGCCATAGATAAAATTGCTCACGATGTCTCCCTCCAATATAGTGGTCAATTGCTGTGAAGCTCCCACCAAATTGAGATCTCCCGCCAATATGAAAGGAGTGTTTTCGGGGAGGTCAATCCTGCCACCTGTGGTTTTGGCATCCTGAATAAAGGCTGCAAAAGCATCTGCTTCACCCTGTCGTTGACTGTCTCCATTGCCACAACATTTGAAGTGGGCATTGATGACCAAGATGTCTTTTGAGAAAATGCTTCGAGGCAGTTCGATTAAGGAAGCAGTGATTCGGCGACCTGGCGATACTTGCCAACTTTGCAAAATGGGGTAGCGGCTTGCAGTGATGTTTCCATCGTCCAGTTTTTCGGTGTGCCAACCAAAATCTGTGGACAAAGGCAATATATTGTCCATAAATCCTTTGGCTTGCCCTGCTGTCACATCCCAGCATTCATTGAAGGTGATGATGTCAGGTACAGTAGCTTGGATGATTCTGCGAAACCTACTGACTCGACTACCGTCCGTTAAGCCATTGTGTAGGACATTGTAGGTCATCAATCGGAGGTGATGGCTTTCTTCTCTTTCGATGTTGATATGGGCATCCACCTCAACGGGATTATCTTCAAAAGTATAGGTGAAAACACTTCCGTTGTCGGGCATTGAATCACCGTTTGTCGTATTTTCATCCTTGAACAATACCTTGATGGAACTATTCAAGAATACCAACGTATTATTATCAGGCATCAACGTGTTTCGACTTAGGGCTATTTCGTGTGTGTAACCACTTGTAGTGGGCAAACTTCGGTAGCCAATTCGGTCTAAGTCGTAGGTAAACAGACTGTTGTTGGGGTACATATAGACCAATCTGTTTCCGAAGTCAATACCAACCTCTGCTCCGATTCCGTTTATGTTTTTACCCGTTTGTGGGTTTTCGTCTGTATCGAGGTATAAAAATAATTCATTGTCTTCTACGAGTTTGATGTCTTGATTGAGATCCAATTGAATAAACAAGTAATCCTTGTTGTTGGTCACCGAAAAATTTAATAAATCTATGCCAAAGGCACTATTGGTATCCCCAACATTGTCTTCATATTGTGTAGTGATATTGAACCAATCATCAAATCTACCATCTAAGAAAATAGGCAGGTTTTGGGCTTTCGCCTCCCCCAATAAAAAACAAGCACTCACTATACCTAAAATGATTAATCCCAAATTGCGAACTTTAGCCATGTTCGTATTTTTAAATTGTCAAAAATGAAAAAGTATCTTAGTAATATTTCAATCCTCTTGCTGTTTTTGTTGTCCTCTCATCCGATGGTGTTGGCACAAACGGCAAATGTTTTTTTCTCTTTTCCCGAAGAGGAAGAAATCAATCGCCCTGCTTTTGAGGTACGCATCAATGATGTGCTTCAAAGGGCAAAAAACGCCAAAGTAGTGATTATTACCGACATTCCTTGTCCTGTATCCCGCATTCAGTTGATACTTTCGGATGGAGGGCGAACAGAGAATATACTGCAAAATGTTTATTTACAAGCGAATACCATTTATACTTATCATATTGCGAAGGATAAAATGGGCAATTATGGTCTGTTCTACGACAAGGAGTCTCCTGTGACGACGACTCCAAACGGTGTGGAGGTGATGGCTTACAAAAACAAAGATGCGAATGTTGTGAGCAATGTCCCCGCAGCTCCACCATCAGGTCAATTGTCTTTTTTCGCTGTTCCTGATCTCTCTCCTACTCCTTTGTGTACGACTCCATTGAAGGCTACAGAAATTACAAGCTTGAAATCTTCTTTGGAAAAAGAGGAGTTTGAAAATCGGAAATTGCAGGCTGCGAAAAAACTGATTAGCGGCAAATGTTTAAATTTCAATCAATTGAAGGAAGTGATGTCTTTGTTTGAATTTGAAAAAAGCAAATTAGATTTGGCAAAGTTTGGGTATCACTACATCCAAGATGTGGACAACTATACGGTTGTTCAAGAGACGTTTGAATTTGGGGAGTCCAATAGTGACTGGAAACAGTATGTTGATTTTTTGAAGGAATACCGTTAGGTAAAACGCCAATTCAAAGTACAAGTTCAACCTCAGAAACTCATTGGGTTAGAGTTCCTTAAAACCTTAACTGGATTGAATCATTTTGAAGGATAAAACTCTTTTTTCTTAGTAGAAAAAACTGTCAAGTATTGTTTCTGCAAATTGTTCTAAGAACTATTTTTGTGGTAAATTTGTTGAAGAGTACACAAAAAAAATACAGCATCATGAGTGAATTGACTAAAGAAAAAACAAGCACTTTATTAGATACGCCTCCTGTTCAATTTACAAAAGGGGCACTTCAAGAATTGAAAACCTTGCTCTATGAAAAGGACGTTCCTGATACACACCGATTGAGAGTGGGTGTGAAAGGTGGAGGATGTTCGGGTTTGAGTTATATCTTGGGCTTCGATTTGAAGAAGGATGGAGATATAGAGTTTGAAGTGGAGGGTGTTCCAATGATTTTGGACAAAACACATACCATGTATTTGATTGGTATGGAGGTAGATTATATGAGCGGATTGAACAACAGAGGTTTTGTGTTCAACAATCCAAATGCAAGTTCTACTTGTGGTTGTGGCAGTTCGTTTGCTTCTTAGAGAATCTTGAAATAGGTAAAAATGTAAAGGCTTCAAAGACCCAATGGGTTTTTGAAGCCTTTTA
>JBGCDY010000260.1:0-2211 GCA_045105835.1 Chitinophagales bacterium | reverse complement strand
AATAATTCAAAACAAACTTAAATACCTCATTACCATGACAAATTCACAAAACATCTTCAAACAAGTATTTACATTAGTAGTTCTTTTCACTTTGACTACCTTAAGCCTTCAAAACGTATCCGCCTACACAACAGATACAGGCTTTACTTACAATCAAACAGACCTACAATTTGCAGTAGAAAACAATGATTTCACCAATACGGTTAGCCCTTTCGCTCCTATGACTTCCAATTTTTACAGCCCTGCTGCAATGGGTATCAAGATAAAAATCATCATTATTATCATCATCAAGAAAAAGAAAAAAGGAGTTGTGGAAGTAGTCGGAACAAGAGTTGCAAAGCAGGGCATGAAAACACGATTGAAGGAAAATGAAGTATTGGCAGAAGCTACAAGAGATGGCAAGGACTTTTTCCTTATGCCTTTGAAGGGAGTATATGCAAACAGTCAATATGGTTTTCCAGCGAGCTTCAAAGTATCAAAAGAAGTATCTGCAAAATTGGGCATTAGAGTTCCTTTCGGATTGAAGGCTTCAAGAATTATAATGGGTGTAAATAAAAAGGGAAGTTTTGCGATTCAAGACTTAGAGGCAGAGGATAGAGTAAAATAAATTAAAGCACTCTCATTTTAAAGACTAATTTTGAAGTGACCTAAGAACCCCCAGATTAACTGAATGTTATTTGGGGGTTTGTTGTTTACCAAAACATTAAGGCTACAATTTGACCTTTTGATTTGGAGTTCATATTCATTTTTATTAATTAGTTTCCTTACCTTCGCAGTCCTAATACAGAAAACAATTACAGAAGAAAAACTGAAACAAATAAGTAGTTTTTTCATTCTTATTTTAATTTTGATTCACTACTTAGGTCATTTTATCTTAACCTTTATTTATTCCTATGAGCATTATTACGGATATTATTGCAAGGCAAATACTGGATTCACGAGGAAATCCAACAGTCGAAGTAGAAGTACATACAGAAAACGGTGCAGTTGGACGGGAGGCTGTGCCTTCAGGAGCTTCAACGGGTAAACACGAAGCAGTAGAGCTGAGAGATGGTAAGAGTGATTACTATATGGGCAAAAGTGTATTGGGTGCGGTTGAAAATGTAATGACCACTATCTTCAATGAATTGGATGGTGTCAGCGTTTTTGAACAATCTGCCATTGACAACTTAATGATTGAATTGGACGGCACACCCAACAAAGGTAATTTGGGTGCAAACGCCATTTTGGGTGTTTCACTAGCCGTAGCTCAAGCTGCTGCTGCCGAAACCGAACAACCTTTGTATAAATACTTGGGTGGATATGGTGCTCATACCCTTCCCATCCCGATGATGAACATCATCAATGGCGGTTCTCATGCCGACAACAGTGTGGATATTCAAGAGTTTATGATTTTGCCTGTTGGAGCAGAACGTTTTTCGGATGCATTGAGAATGGGTACAGAAGTATTCCACAACCTCAAAAAAGTATTGAAAAACAAAGGTTTTTCTACCAATGTGGGTGACGAAGGTGGTTTTGCGCCGAATCTAAGCTCCAATGAGGAAGCGATTCAGGTAATTTTGCAGGCGATTGAGAAAGCTGGCTACCGACCTGGTGAAGACATCATGTTGGGTTTGGATGTGGCTTCTTCTGAATTCTATTTGGGTGACGAAGGCTTGTACCATTTCCACAAATCAAGTGGCGACAAATTGACTTCCAACGAAATGGCAAATTTCTTGGCAGATTGGTGCAAAAAATACCCTTTTGCTTCTATCGAAGATGGCATGGACGAAGACGACTGGGAAGGTTGGAAAACTTTGACCAATCTCGTGGGTGACAAAGTTCAGTTGGTAGGCGACGATTTGTTCGTGACCAATGTAGACCGCCTCCAAACTGGTATCGACCAAAACATTGCAAATTCCATCCTTATCAAGGTGAACCAAATTGGCACTTTGACCGAAACAGTAAACTGCGTACAATTGGCAGGAAGAAATGGCTATAACAGCGTCATCAGTCACCGTTCGGGCGAAACCGAAGATGTGACGATTGCCGATTTGGCTGTGGCTTTGAATACGGGTCAAATCAAAACGGGTTCACTTTCTCGTTCGGATAGAGTCGCTAAATACAATCAATTATTGAGAATTGAAGAACAATTGGGTGATTGGGCATACTATCCTGGAAAGGAGTATAAGTTTGTGAGATAAATAATTTGGTCTATTCCTCCCCTAAATT
>JBGCDY010000259.1:0-3164 GCA_045105835.1 Chitinophagales bacterium | reverse complement strand
TCAATGGTCAAATCTTTCGAGAAATACCATTTCGACCAAGTATTGCACATCAAAAAACATCCTTTCAATACCCAAGAACTCGGAGAATTGGTTTGGCTACAAAGCCACAAAAACACAGTGAATTTCCTTCAAAACACCCCTCAAAGTCGTCAATTCAGGCTGCAATATGAAGAGTTGGTCACCCAACCCGAAACACTCATGCGCCAACTATGCGCCCAAATCGGCTTGGACTACCACCCCAACCTCATTGCGCCCTACCAAGACCTCAACCAAAAAATGGTAGATGGCATTTACAAAGATTCTCGCTCCATGAGTGATGACAAGTTGTTGAAGCAACAAGGAATCAATCCGAAATTGGCGGAGACTTGGAAGAAGGTGAAGGAAGATAATTTTTTAAGTAGAGAGACTTGGAGTTTGGCGGAGGCATTGGGTTATCAACCACCATTCCAACCGTTGTCAAAACCTGTCCCGATTACTCGGGAGTCTACGACTGTTGACAAGGTTAGCGAAAACTTTGACAGCGGTTCTCGAACCTTATCAACAGTTGAAGCGGTAAAACAACAAGAACCAAAAACGTCAGCCGTCAATCGTCCACCGTCTACCGTTCACCGTGAAGACGTAGCCATCATCGGCATCGCCGTCCGTCTCCCAGGAGCCAACACTCCACACGAACTATGGATGAATTTGGTAAACGGCACAGAAGTCGGCAAAAAAGTCACCGCAGAAGATTTATTGAAGGCAGGCTTAGACCCCAACATTTTGGACGACCCAAATTTCGTAGGGCGACACTATACCTTAGACAATCCCGATTGCTTCGATGCAAAATTCTTTGGCTACCACCCCAAAGAAGCCAAAATGATGGACCCACAGCATCGAGTATTTTTGGAAACCGCTTATTCTGCACTCCAAAATGCGGGCTACAATCCCGAAAACTACGAAGGCAAAATCGGTATCTTTGGAGGAGTGGCACAAAATACCTACTTCACCAAAAACATCGCCACGCATCCCGATTTACTCCAAGCATCAGGAGAATACACCAGTACCATCGGCAGCGAAAAAAGCTTTTCCATCACCCGAGTTGCCTACAAACTCAACCTCAAAGGACCAGCTGTAAATATCCAAACCGCTTGCTCGACTTCGGGCGTAGGCGTGCATTTGGCTTGTCAAAGTTTGTTGAATGGCGACAGCGATATGGTGATGGTAGGCGGTGGACGCATCCAAGCACCTTTGGCTTCGGGCTATCAATACACCGAAGGGGGTCCACTTTCACCAGATGGCACTTGCAAAGCTTTCGATGCAGACGCAAAAGGCATGGTTCGTGGAAATGGCATCAACGTTATCGTCCTCAAAAAACTGGACAAAGCAATTGAGGATGGCGACTACATTTATGCGGTCATCAAAGGAACAGCTATCAACAACGATGGCTCCGACAAAATCGGTTTCACTGCTCCAAGCGTCAAAGGACAAGCGGCTTGTATTGAAGCGGCACAGAAAAATGCAGGCATCACCGCAAACGACATCCAATACATTGAAACACATGGAACAGGTACACGTTTGGGCGACCCCATCGAGTTGGCTGCCCTAAGTCAAGCCTTCCGCAAAACGACGGATAAAAAACAGTTTTGTGCCATCAGTTCTATCAAAACCAATGTTGGGCATTTGGATTCTGGGGCTTGCGTGGCAGGTATCATCAAAACGGCTTTGTCACTTTGCTACGAATTGATGCCCCCAACCATGCACTTCAAATCACCGAATCCGCAAATTCCTTTTGACAAATCACCTTTTTATGTGAATCAGCGTTTGCAGCGATGGAAACGAAGCGAGACTCCAAGAAGGGCTGGAGTGAGTTCTTTTGGATTGGGAGGAACGAATGCGCATGTGATATTGGAGGAAGCTCCTTTAATTGAGAATGGAAAATTGAAAATTGAACGGAGAGGCGGAGAGGTGGAGAGAAAGGTTGAACACGGAGGCACAGAGACACAGAGACACAGCTTGTTTTTATTATCTGCAAAAACGGAAAATGCGCTTGAAGAAAGCACTCAAGACTTAAGCACTTTCCTTCAAAGGAAGCCAGAATCAGAATTAAGTTTGACAGACGCAACCTACACTTTGGCAGTAGGTCGCCAACATTTTGCACAACGTAGGGCAATTATTGCCAAAAATCACGAAGAAGCGATTGCTTCTTTGGAGAATGTGAAAAATCCAAGTACGGTTTCGGGTTTGCAGCAAGGAGCAGCACCTTCAATGGTGTTTTTGTTTGCAGGAGGTGGAGCGCAATATGTGAGTATGGCGAAGGATTTGTATGCGGAAAATGAAATTTTTAGAGGATTGGTTGAAGAGTGTTTGGAGATATTGGAGCGAAATCATGAATTGGAGGTAAGGAAATTTATTACAGGTAAAGCGAAAAACGGTCAGATGTCGGCGAACCTTTCAGGTCTCGCCGAATCTTCCCTAACGAAAAACTCGCCAACACCTGAAAGGTTTGGCGACGTTTGTAGTGGAAATGAAGATTTAGCCACCCAACTCCGCCGCCCTTCCCTCGCTTTACCAACCCTACTCACCGTCCAATATGCCTTAGCCAAATTGTGGCAATCTTGGGGAGTCACACCTTCCGAAATGATTGGTCACAGCATGGG
Organism: Chitinophagales bacterium; assembly: GCA_045105835.1. Classification (GTDB taxonomy): domain Bacteria; phylum Bacteroidota; class Bacteroidia; order Chitinophagales; family UBA2359; genus JAUHXA01. The sequence goes on along the minus strand of JBGCDY010000259.1, from coordinate 528 downwards.
CGAATACACAGCCGCTTGTCTTGCAGGAGTTTTTACTTTGGAAGAAGCATTGGCTTTGGTTTATACGAGAGGCAAGTTGTTTGAAAGTTTGGAGGTAGAAGGGGGCATGTTGAGTGTGCCGATGACGGAATTGGAGGCAAGCAGATATTTGACAGGTGATTTGAGTTTTGCGGCTATCAACAAACCCAATAATTGTGTGATTTCGGGAACGGTGGCAGCGATTGACGCATTGCAGCAGCGATTGGTTGCCGAAAACATTGATGCCAAACGCATTCACATCAAAGTAGCAGCTCACTCTCCACAAGTTGCACCCATCATGGGGCAGTTCCACGATTTCTTACAAACCATCAACTTCCAAGAACCTCAAATTCCTTTCGTATCGAATGTGACGGGAACTTGGGCGAGTAGAGAGGAAGTGATGACCGCCGAATATTGGGTGAGTCATTTGCGAAATACAGTGCGTTTTTCGGATGGATTGGAGGCGATTTTTGCTTTGTCGAATCGGGCTTTATTGGAGGTAGGCCCTGG
>JBGCDY010000258.1:0-4192 GCA_045105835.1 Chitinophagales bacterium | reverse complement strand
AAGGTGGCGTAGGCCCCAACTTTGCAGACCAATATTGGGTGCACGGGGGGGACATCAAAAGCATTTTCAAGACCATCAAATATGGAGTGCCTGCAAAGGGTATGATTTCGTGGCAATCACAATTGAAGCCCGCAGATATGCAAGCTGTTGCCAGCTATATTTACCAATTTGAAGGTACGAATCCTCCCTATGCAAAAGCTCCACAAGGGGAGATTTTTATCAGAGAAGGGAGTGGTGAAAGTTTGCCAGATTCTATCAATGTGGAAGCAGTGGATAGTACTTTGCAGACACAGTTGATAAAGTGAGATATAGAGCCAATACTTGCACACTCTTTTTTGTCATCCCAGAACTTGCGCTCGTTTGTAACCATAGCCATCAAGTTTAGCAATTAACATAACCATTGAGCCTTGAACAAGAACAAATAATTAAAAGGAAGCTTACTTATAGTTCATGTGTACAGTGTGCTTCTTTTTTATTAAAACTTCTTGTTCAAAGCTGTGTAAGAAACAGTAAAACCTTAGTTAGCTGTCAAGCTAAGAAGGAGAAAGATGTGTAGGATGCCCCAAAGGGGCAAAAGCAATAGCGTGGGGCATCGCCCTACGAAGCAAAAAAAGGAAATACCAGCCCTGAAAGGGCGAAAGCAAAGAAGATGGCTGAATGCTTTCGCCCTTTCAGGGCTAATGTTACATTTATACTTGATCCACAGGGCGTTGCCCCGTGCTATTGCTAAAACCCTTTCAGGGTTCGTAAACAAGATTTTTGCTTAGCTTGACGGCTATGGTCACAGACGAGCGCAAGTTTAAAAATAGAAAAGAGGCAGCATTTTGGTCTTACAATGTAGTGGGTGCGTTTTATTTTGTGTTGGATGGCTTTAGCACCCACTACTCTTTTAAACTTCAAATTCAATAGGCAAATTCAACTTCAATTTTATTTGGCTTCAAAAGATAAAGGTAAGAGATGGGAAACAAGATGAGCAATGTGACTGAGGAGGAGGCTTTCCGAGATTCCATTGGGACGGTGGACAAATCGGGAAAGCGAAACTGGGTTTACCCCAAAATGCAGAAGGGGCGATTTTACAAATACCGAACCTATGTGAGTTTTGTACTATTGGCTTTGATGTTTGGAATCCCTTTTATCAAGGTGAATGAACAACCGCTGATGCTCTTCAATATTTTGGAGCGCAAATTCATCATTTTTGGACTCACCTTTTGGCCCCAAGATTTCCACCTTTTTGTCTTGGCAATGTTGGTGGGGATTGTTTGTATCGTTTTGTTTACAGTCGTTTATGGGCGTTTGTTTTGTGGTTGGGCATGTCCGCAGACCATTTTTATGGAGATGGTTTTTCGGAAGATTGAATACTGGATTGAAGGGGATGCGACCAAACAAAAGCTATTGACCAAAGCACCTTGGAGTGCCGAAAAGGTCAAAAAACGGGCTACAAAACTCGGTATTTTCTATGCCATTTCATTTCTCATCAGCAATACTTTTTTAGCCTATATTATTGGAGTCGATGAACTTTTCAAAATCATCACTGATCCACCAAGTCAGCACATTGCAGGCTTGTCCATTATGATTTTATTTTCACTTGTGTTCTTCTTCGTTTTCACCTACATGCGTGAGCAAATTTGCTTGGTGGTCTGTCCTTATGGGCGATTGCAGGGGGTGATGTTGGACCAAGATTCCATCGTGGTGCATTACGATTTTGAAAGAGGTGAACCGAGGGGAAAGGTTAAAAAGAAAAGGAAAACAACAACTGCAAAACCAACTTCACACCAGGCCTTCAATATAGGGGCGAATGGTGTAGAGCTTTCTTCACAGACTGCAACGGCAGAACCCGAACTGGGAGATTGTATCGACTGTGGATTGTGTGTAAGGGTTTGTCCTACAGGTATTGATATCCGAAACGGCACACAATTGGAGTGCATCAACTGCACGGCTTGTATTGATGCTTGTGACGAAATCATGGAAAAAGTTGACCGCCCCAAAGGTTTGATTCGCTATGCTTCTTACAACAACATTGTCGAGAAAACAAAATTTCGTTTTACCCCTCGAATCATTGCCTACACAAGTGTTTTGGTGATTTTGACCACCGTATTGACCTTCTTTTTGGCGACTCGTTCTGATTTTGAAACCACGATTTTGCGGGCGGCGGGAGTGCTGTATCAGGAAGTGGACGAAAACACTTTGAGCAATTTGTACAATGTCGAAATGGTCAACAAAACCATCAAAGAACTACCCGTTTCCTTCAAAATTACCTCGCCACTGAATGCAAAATTCAAAATGATTGGTCAAAAACAAAGCTTGGTCGTTCCTGAACAGGGCATAGAAAAAGGGTCGTTCTTTATCGAATTGCCGAAGTCAGAGGTGAAAGGTCATAAAAACAAAGTGGTCATTGAAATTTATTCTGGTGAACGTTTGATTGATAGGGTGAAAACGAATTTTGTGGGGCCGATAAGGTAGTGATTGGTGGATTGGTGGTTAGTATAGCAAAAGCTAAATACGTGGCAACTTATTTTTTTACAAGGGATTGGTAAACAAATTTTTGAACAACGAATCACCAGTTACTAATCTACGAATCACTGTATTAGTGATTCGTTTTGATGCTAATGGATAATTTGCCAGCAATTTAGATGCTTTTAGCAAGAGTTGAAACGATTGGATTTTAGATTGATTAACAAAAAAAAATACACTTATGAATTGGGGATATAGAATAGCCATACTTTACATTGGTTTTGTGGTGCTAATTTTGACTTTGGTATTCATGAGCTTGAATCAAGACATTCAGATGGTCACAGAAAACTACTACGAAAAAGAACAAAATTATAGCATACAGGTAGAAAGTAGCTTCAATAGTGAAGCTTTGGCGACTCCACTTCAAATTGACTATCAGCCGAATAACCAAAAAATTCAATTGCAATTTCCCAAAGATTTTGCAGCGATTGAAGGAGCGATTCAGTTTTATCGCCCTTCCAATGCAAAGAAAGATTTTGCAGTCGATATTGAAGTGGACAGCAGCAATTTGCAATGGATTGAAGTCGATGAATTGATTGGCGGCTTGTGGAAGGTGAAGGTGGATTGGAAGGCAAATGGTAAGGCGTTTTTTGATGAAAAACAGGTAGTTCTTCAATAATCGAATCAATAGCGAGGGATTTAAATCCCTCGCTATTGATTCGATTGTTAACTCTTAATATTCTATGGAACTTTGGACGGCATTCATCGTGGGTTTGGTAGGCAGTTTTCACTGTGTGGGAATGTGTGGTCCGATTGCGATGGCATTGCCTTATCGTTCGTCCAGTAAGTTTCGTTCTGTGGCGAATGTGCTGTTGTACAACGCAGGACGTATTTTTACTTATACTACATTAGGTTTAGTGTTGGGGATTGTGGGGCGAGGAATCGCTTTGTCGGGTTATCAGCAAGGCTTATCAATTGGACTTGGGATAGCCTTGTTTTTAGTGGCTTTGTTTTCATTGAACATGGAAAGCCAAATGTTGAGGTTGGATTGGCTACAAAAACTGAATGTGAACATAAAGCGCAGTTTAGGTAGATTGCTGCAAAGCCCTCGCCCTCAATCCCTATTTATGATTGGCGTACTGAATGGTTTTTTGCCCTGTGGGTTTGTGTATGTAGGTTTGGCGGGTTCGATTGTGTCCAATAGTTTGTTGAACAGTGCTTTGTATATGACCCTGTTTGGCTTGGGAACTGTGCCGATGATGCTCTTGGCTTCACTTATGGGGAGTTTTTTGAGTGTGTCTTGGCGGCGCAAAATCCAAAAAGTAGTGCCTGTTTTTATGATGTTGTTTGCTGTTTTGTTTATTCTTCGAGGCATGAATTTGGGGATTCCTTATGTGAGTCCGCATTTGAGTTCGGAAGAGGTGAAGTTGATTATTTGTCATTAAGTCTATTCGGGTTTGATTTTTCCCGTATTTTACCTCCAAAAAATGCCTCTAAACGTTAATTTACAACACCGTTCTCACGAAACCGAACAACTCGACAATCCCGACCTACAAGGAACAGAATTGGAAGAAACGCTGCAAAATTTGCAGGTGGTTAATTATTTACTCGGAAATATCCGTTCTTTGTCCAAATCCATTTTGAAGGTCTTGAACTCCAAAAAACAGGATAAATATCGAATCATAGATTTGGGCTGTGGCGGTGGTGATGCCCTGAAATATTTGGCGCAGATTTGTAGGAA
>JBGCDY010000257.1:0-4320 GCA_045105835.1 Chitinophagales bacterium | reverse complement strand
CCCTTACATCCCCCCCCTTGCCCCCTTCAAAGGAGGAATTCTTCGAGGAGGGGATTTTTTCTCTATTTACGTGATTCCCCTCTTGGGATAGCTTGTGCCGAAACCTCGGTAGGCAGGGGTGGGTTACACTATATGCCTGTTCAATGCGGAGACCTATATTGAGGTGAAAAGAAAGGCATGTCTGCAAAAAAAATCATTAGAAGAAGAAAAATATCACCCATCAAAAAGATTTTGATTATCATTGGATATTGAAATTGCTGAACTAAATTGCCACTATCAAAACCAGTAAGCTGGTAGAGGTGTTGGTTTTTTGGGAGTATTGTACAACAAATTGGATATTGCAGCATAGGATATTCCCAATCCCAAACAATTAAGCCATTTAACAATCATTTTATGAACCTGTATTTCAAAGAATTAGAAGATTCTCTAAGAGAAGGCATCGACAAAATATTGAAACACCCTTTTTTGAAGCGCATAGAAGAAGCTTCCCTGACCAAACTCCAACTGCAGTATTTCGCCAAACAGTACAGCATTTACTGCTACTATTTTCCTCGATTTTTAGCCGCTACTGCTGCCAATATTCCCTATGATGAAACCCGTATGCCCATCATCGAAAATCTTTGGGAAGAACATGGTGAGGGAAAAATGTCCAAATCTCACCGAATGCTCTACAACAATTTTGCAGCTTCGCTGGGAGTAACTGTGAAGGAACTAAAAGAGGCACAACCTTTGGCTTCGACCCAAACCTGTGTTTCAACTTTGTTCAATCTTTGCCTCAATGGGAGTTTCATCGAAAGTTTGGGCGCATTGGGACCTGGTACCGAGTTTTTTACCTCCGAAGAGTACAGTATCATTGCCAATGGTTTGGCGAAGTACGATTTTTTGACGGATAAAGACATTGAGTTTTGGACAGTCCATATCAGCCTTGACGAAGCCCATTATTCCGAAATGGTGGACATTTTGGTGCCTTATATTGACACGGAAGAAAACCGACGATTGGTGAAGGAAGGTGCGGAAGCTGCAATTGAATTGGAATTGTCGTTTTGGGATGGGCTGGAGCATTTTTTAGCTTAGTTGATGCTTTGGATTCTTGGTTGATTCTGTAGATACTTGTAGTTCTTAGGAGTATTTGCTTCTAATACTTTGTAGTTGTTTTGGCGATTCTAAATATACTTTATATATTTAGAATCTATTTTTTCAATTCAAAGTATATAGTTTATGAGTTACAAAAAACTACAAATATGGAGTTTGTCAAGGCAACTGGTTATAGACATTCACAAAATGAGCCTTACTTTACCCAAGTTTGAAATGTATGAAGAAGGGCAACAAATTAGGAGGTCTATGAAATCTGTAAAGTCGAATATCGTTGAAGGTTATGGACGTAGAAGGTACAAGCAAGATTATATTCGGTTTATTATATTTTCATTGGCTTCAAATGATGAAACAATTGACCACCTTGAAACCTTATTTGAAACAGGTTCTTTAAAAAATGAAAGCCTATACAATGACCTACATAAAAGACTCAATATTTTGGGAATAAAAATTAATGACTTCTTAAAGAGTGTAGAAAAACATCACTTATCACCTAAGTAAGATTGGCAAAAAGTATCGAAATCTACAAGAAACAACAGCATCTACTAAGTATCTATAGAAACCACCAAGAATCCAAATTATTATGTTCAAAGACACCGAAAAAACCAACATCATCGAACTCAAAGGAATGGGACAAAGCTATGATGGTGGTCAAAATTGGATTATCAAGGACTTCAATATGCTCATTGAAAACAAGCCCAATCAGGGGCAATTCATTTGCATATTGGGCGTGTCGGGTTGTGGGAAATCCACGATTTTGCGCTACATTGCAGGACTTCAAAAACCCACCGAAGGAGAAGTTTTTCTAAACGGGAAGCCTCGAACAGAGCAAGACCGCATTGGAATGGTCTTCCAAAAATATTCTTCTTTGCCGTGGATGACTGTCCTCGATAATGTGGCTTTGGGCTTGAAATACAAAGGTGTATCCCGCAAAGAACGAGAAGAAAAGGCAATGGAAATCATCAAAAAAGTGGGCTTGGAAGGGCATGAAGAAAAATATGCTCAATACCCCACACTTTCGGGAGGACAACTGCAAAGAGTGGCAATTGCTCGGAGTTTGTTGGTGAACCCTCAGATTCTGTTGATGGACGAACCTTTTGGTGCATTGGACATCAATACTCGACTGAGAATGCAGAACATGCTCAAAGATATTTGGGCTGAAATTCATCCAACTATTATTTTTGTCACCCACGACATTGCAGAAGCGGTCTATTTGGCAGACGAAATTTTCATCATGAAGTCTGTTCCTTCTAAAATTATTCACCGCCTTCATGTCGACTTACCTTTGGTGCGTGACCGTTCGGTAAAACGTGACCCTCGATTCATCGAAATGGTACACGACATTGAAGACAAGATGATTAACCTACACAAAGAGGCGGAAATTAACTATCGTTAATCACTATAATGGAAGTTTTTCAGATGGTGAGGTGTAATCTTCGGAGGAACGGAGAGGAGCTTGTGCCGATTTTTCGGTATGACATCTCACCATCGGTTTTGAGATTACACCTTTTCGTTTCACTCCGAGATGTCACCTCAAAACCTTAAATTCAGTCCTCATCAAACATCGCCACAACTCTTGCAGGGGCAGCCGATGCACCTACAATCTTCAATGGAAAAACGGCAACTTTGAAGCCCGTCAAAGGGAGTGCATCTAGGTTGGTCAATTGTTCTATGTGGCAATATTCTTTGTCTCGCCCCACCAAATGTGCTTCCCAAAACAAATCGGGGTCATTGGTTTCTTTCGCTTTTTGGATGAGGTGGGGAAGTGGCAAATCCCAACCCCATTGGTCAATGCCCATGACTTTGATGCCTTGGTCAATCAACCATTCAGTCGCTTCTGCACTCATACCCGTTCCTTTTTTGAAGAACTCCTTCGTACCCATTAATTTGTCTCGCCCCGTTTTGATTAAGACAATCATGCCTTTTTGAAGTGTCAGATTGTTTTGTTGGAGAAAACCCTGAATGTCTTTTTGGCTAATGGCTTCAAAATCTGCCTTGTGTTTCATGTCAATCACCAAACCTTCTCCAAAACACCATTCCAAAGGTACTTGGTCAATCGTTTTGGCGGGTTTTCCCTCACAAGTAGGAGCATAGTGCCACGGTGCATCAAGATGTGTGGTGGAGTGCACGCCCATTTTTTCGATACTGTCATCTGCCCAACCGATGAACCCTTTTGGGAATAGTTTGAAGGGCAGACCAAACAAGCGAATCAACCATTTTGCTTTTCGGTGCGGCTTGTGTTTGATTTTGACCTTCATAAAAAATGGGTCGCCACTGTTGTACTGAATAGGTTTGGATAAGTCGATGATTTTCATAGTGATAACAGGAATTTGTGTTTCGGAGGAATGGGTGACAAGAATTTATTTTTCGTAGGAATTTTCTTGTGAAATGGTTAACAAGAATGTATGTTTTGGAGGCATATTTTTGGTGAAATTTTCAAAGGCGTTCAGCCCAATCAAGATTTTAATTAGCCCTAAATCAAAGAGTTTTTGCGTTTGAACTTGTACTTTGAATTTGAGTTTTTACATACAGGAATTGTACGTTCTACAAGAAAATTCCTACGAATCACCAATTCTTGTATAAAATTGTTTCACACTTTCACTCACTTCAATACCTTCTTTGTTCAAAGGGTCAGGAATAGGCTTTCCATAGACCTTTTTGATGGGCAAAACACCCGCCCAAACATCCAATTCATAATCTGCTTTGTCGTCCACAGGGTCACCCGTTCGGATTTTGGCAGAAGCCTCATCAATAGGAATTTTGAATACATGAGTAGCTTTCAGTTCATTGTCCTTCGTAGGGCGAACTTCCTCCCAGCGACCTTGCAAGATATGATCTGAAACCGCTTTCAATGCTGCGTCTTTTTCATCCTTGCCTTCGATTAGTTGGGCTTTGCCGAAGACGACGACAGAACGGTAATTAGCAGAGTGATTGAAGCCAGACCTTGCCAAAACTAAGCCATCGGTGATGGTTACGGTGAGGCATATATCCACTTCTTTTTTCAGTTCTCCCAACATTCTACTGGTAGATGCGCCATGAACAAGAAGGTAGTTGCCCATTCTGCCATACAAAGTCGGGATGACCACACGATAACCCTTGTGGACAAACCCCATGTGTCATACAAATTCCTCGTCTAAAATGGCACAGATGGTTTCCAAGTCATAATGCCCTCTTTTGGGGATTCTTTTTACTTTGGTTCGATTCGTGGGTTCCATGTTTTAAATTTGT
>JBGCDY010000256.1:0-4220 GCA_045105835.1 Chitinophagales bacterium | reverse complement strand
GTTATTTTTTTACCGTTACTTAGTAAAACTCAAAAAATAAGTTCCGAATTTGAAATTTTTCAACTACCTGAATAAATAAGTAGTTTTTTCATTCGTATTTTCATTGATTGCTTAGTAAATTGCTGCAAAAATGGCAATCTATTATTTAACAACCCGAAAACTGATAAAATATGGTTCCTGAATCAACAAACGCTGTACTTACACCCCCACAGCCAAAAGAAACAACAAACATCAAAATTACCAAAACAACAAAGTCCAGACTATCAGAAGTAGACTTCAACAATATCCCCTTTGGTCGAGTATTTTCTGACCACATATTTATCATAGACTACAAAGATGGTGCGTGGCAACAGCCAGAAATCAAACCTTTTGAAGCGATGAGTTTGTCCCCTGCCTGCTCTGCATTGCATTATGGACAGTCCATTTTTGAAGGAATGAAAGCCAATCGGGACGAAAAAACAGGAGAACTCTTGTTGTTCCGACCAGAAGAAAACGCCAAACGATTGAACCGTTCGGCTACCCGCATGGGAATGCCCTCGCTACCTGTAGAGGTATTTATGGAAGGACTCAAAACCTTACTCGACCTTGACAGAGCATGGGTGCCAAACGTAGAAGACAGTGCCTTGTATTTGCGCCCTTTTATGTTTGCCAACGATGAATTCATAGGAGTAAAAAAGGCATCCAACTACCGCTTCATCATCTTCACCTGTCCCGTTGGACCTTACTATTCAGCACCCGTAAGTGTTTGGATTGAAAAAGATTTCAAACGTGCTTTCCCTGGAGGTACAGGTGCTGCAAAAGCTGCTGGTAACTATGCTGCAACGCTTTATCCTGCAGCCTTGGCAAATGACAATGGTTACGACCAAATCCTGTGGACGGATGGTTTGGAGTCCAAATATGTGGAGGAAATCGGCACCATGAATGTCTTCTTTATCATTGACGGCAAGGCGATTACTCCAGAAATTGACGGCACCATACTCGAAGGAATTACCCGTGAGAGCGTTATTAAATTATTGAGAGGAAAAGGCGTGGAAGTCGAAGAAAAAAAGGTCAGCATAGCCGAAATTTTAGATGCTCACAAAGCGGGCTTACTCCAAGAAGTGTTCGGCGTAGGTACTGCCGCAACGATTACCCACATTTCAGGATTGGGTTATGGAGATGCCCATTATGACCTTCCTCCAATTGCAGAGAGAAAAATTTCATTGGCTGCAAGAGAAGAATTGGTTAACATCAAATTAGGGATTGCAGCAGACCAGCATGATTGGATTGTTAGAATCTAAAATAATAGTCTTTCAAGATGATATTGTCAGGTAACCTTATGACAAGAACTATGTGTCATACTGTAAGCATCTTCTGAATGGATAGGAGGATTTAAGTTAAATATCCATCCGACAAGATGGAGCTGACAAACTACCAAGAATTGTTTAAAAGCAAATCAAAGGCAAACAGGATGAAAAATCACCTTGTTTGCCTTTTTTTATTCTATCTTTAGCACTTTTCAAATGGAGGTTTCAACTCCTCAAAACTGCTTGTTTGAGAATCAGTTTTTTAATTTAATTTTCACCCAATTACTTCAATCATCCTCTATTCTTCATGAATCCAAGACTTCACAAAAGCTCCATCAGCAAACATATCCTACTACTCGAAATAGACAATCCCCCTGCAAACAGCCTCTCCAAAGCGATGAAACTACAATTCATGGAAGTACTCGATGAATTGGAACAAAATACTGACCTTCGAGCCTTGATTATAACAGGTCGAGGAAACAAATTTTGCACAGGAGATGACCTGAAAGAAGCCTTGAAGAACAATGGGAAAGAAGGTGTGATTCTCAACAATTTGAGGGCATTCAGTATGGTCATAGACCGCATTGAAGCCTTGCCATTTCCTATTATTGCAGCCATCAATGGTTGGTGTATTGGAGGTGGTTTGGAATTGGCTTTGTGTTGTGATATTCGAATGGCGGTGGATTCTGCAAAATTCATCACCGCAGGAGTCAACGTAGGCTTGACCGCTTCTGCTTACCGCCTGCCACGATTGATAGGAGTAGGAAGAGCAAAACGAATGCTACTAACGGGGGCTGCAATTGATGCCCAAGAAGCCAAGGAATTTGGATTGGTCACCGACCTACACAGTGCCGAAAATTTGCTGCCCGAAGCGATTCGTCTGGCAGAGTTGATGACGAATAAAGCTCCTTTGGCAATCAAAGCCACGAAAAGAATTGCCAATTCAGCCTTTGATTTATCGCCAGAAGAAGGCTATGTGATGCAGCAAAAAGAATTGGAAGAACTATCAAGAACGAAAGACCACAAGGAAGCACTTGCTGCTTTTACCGAAAAACGAAAGCCCCATTTTAAGGGGAATTAGCTGATTTGCAACAAGAACAAACCCATCATCACTCATGAACACTCCACAAGCAAAAGACATACTATTGCTCAATTTGGCGATGCTTTTCGTCAGTACTTCTGGCGTATTGGGGCGGTACATCTCCATGCCTCCCGAAATCACCATTTTTTGGCGAGCAGGAGTTGCAGCGATTTTATTATTGGGAATTTGCTCTTGGCAAAGGGTTCGTTTATTCGAAAACCTAAAAGGAAATCTGGGTATTTTCTTCGCTGGAGGTTTTTTGATGATGGCACATTGGGTGACTTATTTTTATGCCCTTCAATGGTCGAATGTAGCGATTGGAATGCTGTCACTCTTTACCTATCCCGTTATTACGTCCATTCTCGAACCAGTTCTATTGGGCACAAAATTCCAAAAAATGCACCTTTTTTTGGGACTCTTGACCTTGGTGGGCATCTACTTCTTGGTGCCAGATGTTGATTTTTCGGGCAGCAATATCAAAGCAGTTGGTTTGGGAACGCTCTCTGCCATTTGCTATGCCTTGAGAAATATTCTGATGAAAAAAAAGATACAAGAACACAATGGAACAAAGTTGATGTTCTTCCAAACATTGACCATTGCAGTGCTCTTACTCCCTTTTGTGGCGATTGAAGGAGTGGGGAATATTGCGGAACAGTGGCAAGCGATTCTATTTTTGGCTTTGTTCACCACCGTTATAGGACATACGATGTTTTTGGTGAGCCTAAAACGCTTTTCCATTACTTCTGCAAGTATTATGAGTTGTACGCAGCCGATTTTCGGGATTTTGTTGGGAGCAGTTTTTCTGGGAGAATATCCCGTATGGACGACTTATATTGGAGGAGGATTGATTCTTTTGTCGGTGGTGATAGAGAGCCTTAGCTTTAGGAAGACTTCTTAGCGAATCAAAATGAAAATTTAAAAATTTACTTGATAAACAAGTAATTGTAAAGCCTCACTTCTCGCATCCTATTTCTGCCATCTATCTTACTAACACCCCTCACTCCAAATGCCCTTCAATCCAAGTCCGAAAATCCAAATAATCCAAGTGATTCCTCGTCAAAATTTCCTCTTCTCCATCAAACAAATCCGCATACAGTTGCTGAAACAGCGCAGGATATTCATAGGAAAAAGCCATGCAAATCTTGCTGAAAAACTTCAATAGAATCTTTTCAAAGGTTTCCAATTGCCGCCTTTTCTTCAAAAAACGCCGATAAGCCGCTATCGAATACTTCAAAACCATGATGTTGTCCAACTCCAAATGAATCATCAAAATCAACAAACGGGCATAAATTTGCAGGTCTTGACGGCTGCCTTCAAAAGATTCATTCACCATCTTATTGAGCCAATCCAAAGCCCTGTCATAGTCTTTTTGCATGAAGTAGATGTAGGCAAATTGGTAGTAAAACTGCAAAACATATTCTTCCGAAATGTGCTTCTTTTCCTTGTGTATGAGTTCTTTCGCTTCACCAATCAATGCTACTCCTCTATCGTATTGTCCCGTATCTCGGTACAGTTCCAGCTCAATATTGTAGGTTCTCAATAGCAGTTTCAAGCTGATTTTTTGTCGGTTTTTGATATTGAAGTCCGCAGGTACATTCCGAATTTTGCGAATCAATTTGGGCACTTCCTCCAATTGACGGGTTTGCAGCAACATCCCAATTTTGTTGCCTAAAGCAGTCATATAAGCATTGGGTTCGTCTCTGATTCGTTCGGGGCGTTTCTCCAATAGTTCAATCAGCCTGTCCAAATCCCTTGCCGCCTGTTGAGGTTTTTTATTGATGATATTCGACACATACTGAATGTGATAATGCAAAGTTACCGCATGAATGTGCCCTTCATTAGGAATAGTGTTC
>JBGCDY010000255.1:0-6706 GCA_045105835.1 Chitinophagales bacterium | reverse complement strand
TATCAGACTCGTGCCAGACAAAAACAAATGTTTTGGGGTATCGCTTTGAGCATCGCACGCATACGATTTGAATTAGGTACAAGTAGGACTGAATTTTAGCAAAGCCTCCAAAGACAACAACCGAGAAATTAGCCTTGCAGCCCAAGCTTATTTTGATTCCTGGTCTTTGATTTATCCAAGTGAATTGCGGAGGCAAGGGGCTTTGCTCAATACGAATTTGAGGCAATCCTACAATTTGTCGGCAACTTATTCGCAGGTAATCAACAAGCGTATGCAAATCGCTTTTAATCCCGAAGTGGTTTACCAATCAGGATTGTTGTCCACGCCTTTCCACCGTGTTTATTTTCAAGAACAATCACAAGCAAAAGTAGAACAGCTTCCTGGCACTCGCCTAAAAATCCCATTGGGTGTGCGCTTCAATTATTATTTGTCAGACAATATATTGTTGAGAACTTATTATCGTTTTTATACAGACGATTGGGGAGTTACGGGGCATACGGCAAGTATAGAAGTTCCCTTCAAAATCAATCGATTCTTTTCTATTTACCCACACTATCGCTACCATACCCAAACGGCTGCGGATTATTTCAAACCGCATAAGCAGCATGTTCTTTCCGAGACTTTTTACACTTCAGATTATGACCTTTCTGCTTTTAGTAGCCAACAATATGGTTTTGGAGTTCATTATTCTCCTCTCAATGGTATTGGGCGCATGAAGGTTCCGACTTTGGGCAAAAAGCCACCTAAGTTACTCTTGTTCAAAAGTATTGACTTAAGAGGAACGTTGTATGATCGAAGTGATGGATTGAAGGCTTGGTTGTTGAGTTTAGATATGGCATTTACCTTTTAGGCAACATAAAAAAAGCTCATTTTTATTCAAAATACCAAAGCTCCTGTTTTCTTAATGAAAAGAGGAGCTTTGGTATTTTGATAGACTAAGGTAAACTCTATGCTTAGGGTCGGTAAAATGTAGGAAAGCGATTCAATGGACTAAATACAGACTCTACAAATAGTAATTGGAGTAAATGAAAATAGGCTGACATAATAATCAAGATTTTGGAATGATATTGGAGAGTAGAAAAAGACTGTAATCATATAATAATCAAAATATTTTGAAATGAATTTTGAGTCATGGATTAACTAATTATAATGATTTCAGTCTTTAAATTAGTCAGGGATATTGATTAGTTTCGTTTTTTAGAACAAAAAAAAGGTATGCAGCCAGATATAGATAATTCATTTTCTTCAATGTTACTCAAAGCCAAAGAAGCTTTGACAAAAACAGAAGAATTGCACAACAAGGGAGATTTCCACGGTTCAACAAAATGTGCAGAGAAGGGGATTGTTTTGTTTGGTGAGTTGGGAGATAAGGAATCTATTTTTACTCTCAAACAACACATTGCTGCGAATTACATCATATTGGGAGATATAGAAAATGCTTCTATATTCCTAAATGACTTTCTTACAGAAACCCTTGAATTATATGGCAAAGAACATGAGTTTACCGCCGAGGTATTCAATCAATTGGGCTATCTATACAATGTTGTATTGAAGGACTTGGAAAAGGGAATTGTTTATTCTAAAAAGTGTTTGGACATTCGCCTAAAACTATTGGGAGAAAAAGACCCCAAAATTGCTTTTGCTTACCACAATCTTGGGTATTGTTATGGACAACTGCGTGATTTTGACAAACAAATATTGTATTACCAAAAAGCCTTGAATATCCGCCAAAGCATCTATGGGGAAATGCATGATGATGTTGCATTGAGTTACAATAACATTGCTTATTACTACGAAACTGCACACAATGACAACATGAAGGCTTCTCAGTACCTCGAAAAGGCTTTGTTCATTCGAAGAGAGGTTTTAGGCGAGAACCACCCTTTTACGGGAGATAGTTATAGACGTTTAGGAGGAACTTATACAAATACCCTTCGTTTTGAGGAAGCTTTGGCTCATCTTTTTAAATCACTTGAAATTTACAAAAAAATATTTGGAGAACAACATCAGACAACTGGACTAACCTATTCCTTATTGGGTAAATGCTATTTGAAAATGAAGGCTATAGATGCCTCTATAGACTATTTTTATAAAGCAGAAGAGGTTTATAAATTGGTTTTTAAGAACCGACATGAAAGGAAAGCGAATATCAAAATGAATTTGACCGAGGTTTTGTTGGGGAAAGAACAATATATACCTGCCTTGCAGAAAGTAGAAGAGGCATTTCAAGAACTACTCAAAAAAGGGAGACAAGGGGATAGGAAACCTTGGGAAGCATACAAACTTGATGACCTCAAAATCAATTCTAATTTATTTAATTATTTTCAAAAAAGAGCAGAAATTCTTAGAAAGTGTTTTGATTATGTTTCACAAGACAGTCAATATTTAAAGGCTGCCTTAGAAACCCATTTATTGGCAATGGAATGGATAGATAGGCAGCGTAAAAACTATAATACCCAAGGTTCTCAACTGATATTCAATGAACAAACATCTCAAATTTATGAAGCAGGAATAGAAGCTTCCTTGAAATTGTTTGAAATAGGAATGGTTGAAGATTCGACTGCTTTGGCTTTTAGTTTTTCTGAAAAATTGAAAGGGCATTTATTATTGTCTGCTTTGAAGGATACAATCGCAAAAACAAATTCGATTATTCCAAATGCTCTACTTGAAAAAGAAAAAGACCTCAAATTAAAATTGACTTTTCTGGATAAGAAAATCCAAAAACTGGCTGCAAAAAAAGAGAAAAAACCTTTGGGAGAATCCGATGCAGCGCTTTTAGAAGGTTTTCAAAATCAATTTTTTGACCTCCACAACCTTTATGTTGCTTTTATGGGAGAACTCGAAAGTGATTATCCCGATTATTATGAACTCAAATACGACACGAAGACAAGTACTGCAAGTGAATTGCAGGCGGTATTGAAGGAAAATCAAGTAGTCATTAGTTATTTTGTAGGAGAAGAAAAATTGTACATTTTTGTGATTACACCCGATGAGTTTGAAGTGATTGACCTTCAGAAAAATGATGATTTTGAGGCTCTTATTGCAGGCTTTATGGAGGGAATTATTGAACACAAATTTGAAACGTTTACAAAAAATGGCTACCAACTGCACCAATTACTCATTGCTCCAGTTCGTGATTTTATTGTAGATAATTTTGGTGTGGAAGAAGAATTGAAGCAGGTGTTTATCATTCCACATGACATATTGAGTTACCTGCCTTTTGAAGCCTTGATTGGAGAAAAATTTTCGGGAGATTTGAGGTTTGAGGAGAACAATGCAGAGGCGTATCAGGATTTGGATTACCTAATCAATGACTGTGAAATCAGTTACCATTATTCCGCCACCTTATTGTACAGGCATTTGCTGCAAAAAGAAGAATTACTCGAAATTCCAGATAGTTTTGGAGGATTTGCGCCTATCTATGATAGAGAAATACTTTCGACAGCTTCTGCTGCAAAGGATAATAGTTTACCTGCAAGTTCTTCAACACAAGTTGTTCAAACAATAAAAGCGGAGGAAACATATTCAGAGAGAATTCAGCGTAATGGTAGGTGGATAAACTTACCTCATTCCGAAATTGAAGCCAAAAGCATTGCAGAGTTGTTTAATCGCAAGGGGCTTGAAGCCAAAACTTTTTTGAGAAAAGCAGCAAGTAAAGAAGCCTTTTCCAAGACTGCCAAACAATTCAAATTCTTGTTGGTCGCAGCACATGGATTGGTGAACGACCAGAAAACGGCTTTGTCAGGGTTGGTTTTTTATCCTGAAAACATGAAAAGTGTAGAGGGGGAGATAGAAGAAAATGTATCGTCTGAAAGACCCCGTCAAATTTTGAATCACTTCCATCTTGAATCTTCCCGACCCGATGAGATTTTGTCAATGGATGAAACCCATCACCTCGACCTTCAGGCAGATTTGGTGGTCTTGAGTAGCTGTGAAAGTGGCATTGGTACGCTGCACAAAGGAGAAGGAATGATGGCGGTGAATCGAGGTTTTTTGGTAGCAGGTGCGAATAACGTAATCTCAACTTTGTTTAAAGTCTATGATAGACCAAGCAGTTTGCTCACACAATACTTGTTTGAAAACATATTGGAAGATTCACCTGTAAAAGCTGGAGTAAAGGACTACTCCAAGGCACTTCGATTGGCAAAATTGAAGCTGATGAAACAACCCAATATTGAACCCAAAAGTTGGTGTGGTTTTGTGTTGATTGGAGGTTGATATTGAAGTGTAGCTTAATTTTTATTCCTTACTGAACTTCTGCTTCCTCCAATAAATACATCAAACCATATACATCATCTACCAAGTCAAACTTGCCTTTGAAGGTAAGCATTTGGTCCATCTTGAAGGTTTGTTCATTGTCTTTCATCCGAATCTCCATCACCGATTCCTTACCTGCTGCTCCACAAAAAAAGCAAGCACTATACGGAAAAGCAGACAAAACATAGGTATCGCCCGTCACATCAACAGGCACCATAAAGCCCTGTACAATCACCTCTTTACCCTCTAATTTCTGGACTTTCTTGTTAAACTGTGGTTTGTTGTACCAAATATCCTGTTCCACATCGTAGGTATACCTGAACTTGGCATCCAAGAGCGTTTCCCAAGGTAAGTCGGCTTGCGCAAGTAAGCTTTGTTGAGAGCTTGAAAACAAAAGGAATGCAAAAGAAGAAAGGAATAGATATTTAAGCGAATTCATTGTATGTCAAATTTGTCAATGGTGAAAAATCTTTGACAAGGTTAATGGAAAAAACAAAGACTTCGGAAGTTTGTTACTACAAAGATTTGATTATTAGTGAAATAACAATTCATTCTTTTGATAGCTAAACTTTCGAAGTCTCATTGTATGGGTTTTGTCAAAGAATCAAAGTAAAAATCCCGTGCTACTTTAACTTCACCAAACCTCAATTGGTTTAAAAACGCTCGGAAATACTTCAAAAATAAGTTCACCAAATTTCTTCCGTAAAGAATTGATATTGAAGCGTTTTTTAATTTTCATTCCTCATGTATTATTCTGCAAAAACAATGAATCGAGGAGGAATCGGTTCGGAGAGCCAAATCCCATTGTTTTCGAGGTAAAAGTCAATCCCATTTTGATGTGCCTCCAATGCTTTTACCTTCAAAATAGTAGGCTGAATATCCCGTCTTTTTCCGACCACCATAGCCGTTTGGATGTCTGCCGAAAGGTGGACATATTGGCGATTCATAGACAAAAGCCCACTTTCTTCAATGAGTGGAACAGTAGCCCTGGGTGTACCGTGGTAGAGAATCTCGGGTGGTACACTGGTTGTTTTGGTGATTTTTTTGTCAATAGAATGACCATAAAACGCTCGGATTTTACCATCTTTCACCTCATAACGTTGCTTCTCCGATGCTGCCATCATATCCAAAATATCCTGTTCGGTTAGGTCTTTCCATTTCTGCTGTCGCTGCAATCTGCCAATCAACTCCTCCAATGAAGTCCATCCTTCGGGGTCGAGTTGGATACCAAATTGTTCTGGGCGATGTCTCAGTATTTTGGAGAGTGTTTTGCTTAGTCTCGTATAATTAAATTTTGTGTAATTCATGATTGTTTTTATTAAAAGTGTTTGTTTATCAATTATTTGAAGTCTTAATTTGCTTCATTAAGAGGCATTTTTTTTGATTTTCATTCTTATTTTGATTTTCATTCATTTCCCTAATTATTCCACCAAACCTTCATTTCTTCCGAATCTCCTCCCATCTTAGCCACTTGTGTTCCCCAATTTTCAGGATTGTTTTGAGCCTCAGAAGGAGGGTAAGAGAACCTAAAATGATTGGCTAATTCACCCTCATGTGGAGTCATTCCAGTACGTCGCATGAGAGAATAAGCTTCCCAAGGTTGTCGAAAAGCATCAATCCATCTTTGTTTGTAGATGCGCTCCAGTTTGTCATCATTTCCAAAGATGTTGATATTGGGATGGTTCACCACACCGAAAATTTCGGCACTTGAAAGGGTAGATGGTTTGTTTTCCCAAATTTCTGTACCATTCACCAAATTCTGCCACATCTTTAAGGAAGCGACTGTTCCAAGCGTATATTCCGCATCCGTTTGATTAGTATTTTGAGCCACACCCAAACCTCTGAAATAAACTTCTGCTTTGATGAAATGAACCTCCGCAGCCGTCAAAATCAACTGAGGAATGTCTTTTTCATCACGGACGAGATAGTAGTTAAACGGCGAAAAAATGTTAGAAGTTCCCTTTACTGAATAATTGTTGTCTCGGTGTTGTTGATACGGAATTCCGCCAGAAGGAGCCGTTTCGCTATCAGGGATTTGTGGAAAAGCTACCCATTCATTGACATTGTTGGACTCAAAGAAGATATATGCTCTGGGGTCGTAAATACCACTTCCATCCACTTCATCTGTCTCTGAAAAAGTGCGCCAAATATTAGAACCCATACGAAGTTTTTTATGCTCTCTAAAAGACCAGTTAAGGCTTTCATTCAACCAGTTTTGACTGCGAGGAGACATCACAACATCTTCTCCCTCTTCAATAACTGGCAAATCTCCTTCAATGATTTCTGCCAAAATAGGCTGTGCAAAATTGGGGTCTTTTTCGACCATTCGGAGCGCATGACGCAACCGAAGCGAATTGGCAAATTTTCTCCATTGCAGCATATCCCCAAAAAACAAATTGTCAAAATCTCCAAAACTCAGGTATACCTGACCCGATGCCGTTTCTGGGTT
>JBGCDY010000254.1:0-2777 GCA_045105835.1 Chitinophagales bacterium | reverse complement strand
GTTGATAAAACCTTTTTCGTCCAAATTTACATGCTTCACTTTACCGACCAAATGCTGAATTCCTTTCCCTTTGCAGTGTTTCTTCAACAAGTCCGCCAAAAGCCCAGCATCCAAGTGCATCGCATAACCCAAACGCTGCGTACCCTGAACAGGGGTATAAGCTGATTTTGGAGCTTTCTGGGCTTCACAAACATGGACTGCCTCATGAACGGATTGAGCAAAAGGTATGGAATATCCATGTTTTTGTGCGTGTAACCAATGCTGCATCTGATTTACTCCACCTGAAGACAAGCTACCAAAGGTATGCCAGTAGTAATCATCGGCACTGCCATCTACCCAGCCTACAAATTTGATTGCTAGCTTATAAGTCGCATGGCAGGCTTCCATCCATTCTCCTTCGTCAAAACCCAAGTAGCCAAAGAAATGCTTGAAAATTGGAATCGTAGCTTCTCCAACACCTACCGAAGGAATGTCACTCGCTTCAATAAGCGTAATCTGACAAGTGGGTTCTCCTTCCTGTCGGTTGAGAGCTTTGTGAAGATAAGCAGCTGTCATCCAGCCCGATGTGCCACCTCCAACGATGACAATGTTTTGTATATCTTTAGAATGATTCATTTATTTCTGATCTTTTGTTTTTCCATTTTATCTTGATTAGTACCGTCAAGTTTATTCAACGATACTGATTGTTAATCAACTAATAATCAGCCACTAATTACTGAACTTTCAACCGTTCCCGATGCAAACTCCTATCCACCACTGCTGCCATTGCTTCTACCTCCAATTCCTTCTCTAAAAAGCCTCCAATTCGTCTCGCTTGCAATAGAGGATTCTCAATCACCTCACTATGCGACACAAATAGTACTTGCACATTGGGACGGTAGTGAATCGTGTTTTTCACCTTCTCTACGACATCCCGAAAATTTTGAGCCAATTTGAGTGGGTAAACGCCAAGACTTGCTTTGTTTTGACGCATCAACATTCGGTGTTGAGAAGACAAAACTTCGTCCAAATCTCGCTCCATAAAAATGATGCGGTAGCGGTATTTCTGGGGCAATACCATCAACAAATTCGCTATTATTTTGACCACCTTATCACCTATCTCCGCCAAAAAATCATGATTTTTCAGCAAACCTTTCACAGCATCGTGTTCATAATAACCCTTTTTGTTGTTTTCGTCTGCGCTTCGTTTACCGTCCGTAAATGCTTCAAAACCACCTGCTACCATCATCTGCATCATCATAGAAGTACCCGAACGAGGCAAACCCGACACAATCAAGATTTCGGGACGGGTTTCGTCGGGAATGTGTTCTTTGTGTTCGGCAGCCTTTGAAGGGTGATTGAGATGATTTTCATAAATGTCGACCAACCATTTGCGGCTGCGAATCATGCCAGGTGCCAATCGAAGAGAAATTTCAAAGGCATTGGTAGCTTGTTCGTATTGCTTCAAATGAAAGAGTGTTTCGCCCAAATAATAGTGCGCTGCAGGGTAGTGAAACTGAAGCCCAATCGCTTCAAATAGGTAATCAATCGCTTCCTCGTATCGCTGTAATTGGAGGAAAGCGATGCCACAACCCAGATAGGCATTGGCTGCTTCGGGGTCTATCTCCAATTCTTTTTGATAAGCGTTCAAAGCTTTTTGCCACTGCTCCAATTTGGTGTAACAACCTCCAATGTGTGCCATCAGACCTTGTCCTTGGTTGGTGAGTTCTTCTGCTTTTTGGAAAAATTGTAGGGCACGGCGGTATTTTTTTTCTCGCATCATCACTTTCCCTTGCAAAACATACAAACCCGAAGTCGGCTCTTTTTGAGTTTTGCGGATATTCTGAACAATGTTCCTTGCCAAAGCCGTTTCCCCTACCCGCAGATAACAGTTTGCCAATCGTACTCCATAGCGCAGAGCTTCGGGATTGTCTTCAAAGAGTCCCTTCAAAATAGGAATTGCTTCCTCTGTTTTGCCCCCATCAATATAGGAACGAGCCAAGTAAAAATTGTTTTCGTCTGTGGTGCGTTTGATGGCTTCTTCGGCATTGTCGCCAGGAGGATCAATATAACCCAATGCCACCAATTGTTCCAAAGCAGCCTTTGCAGCATAGGGATCAATTTGCATGTCTTTGGGGTGCATTCCACATTCTCCTTGCACATCTTCCCACGAGGGAATTGTTTTGATTTTTGGAGGGGTTTCAAAAGCATTTGCCAATACTTTGCCATCCATGTCTTTGCCTACGGGCAGTCCGAAAACATGCAAAAGTGTTGGGGTGACATCAATCAAACTCGCTCCATGAATCAATTCATCTTTTTTAATGTCTGGTCCTCGCATGACAATTATTCCATAAGGGCTGTGTTCAGCAGCAGGGCCTGCTGGTTCTTTGGGGATCGCTTTGGGTCGGAGGTGGTCAGGGTGGAATCCATGATCACTGACCAACATAACGGTCGTGTCTTCGCCTGCCAATTCCAACAATCTGCCCAACATCATGTCGTGATAGATATAACCTGCCGTGACGACATGATTCCACATTTCGTAGTCTTCTTGGGTGACTCGCTCGATTTTGGGTGGATGAAACTTCATGAATCCATGCCCAAAGTGGTCGATTGCATCGTAATACACGCCCATGAAATCCCAATCTTCGTACTCCAATATATAAGTGGCTGCGGAGTGAACTGTGGCGGCATCTGCAATGATGCTTCGCAAGCTATTCAACAACTTTTGGTTTCGAGGTTTGGTTTGGTCGAGGTTTGCGCCGTTAGGGATGAATTGGAGGAGGTGACTTGCGGTCAAT
>JBGCDY010000253.1:0-2996 GCA_045105835.1 Chitinophagales bacterium | reverse complement strand
TGTCGTTTCGACTTTATTCAAAGTATATGACAAACCGAGTAGTCTATTGACTCAATACTTTTTTGAAGCGATATTGGAGGGGGAGGAGTATGCTGCTGCTTTGCGTACTGCAAAATTGAGGTTAATGCAGCAGCCGAATATTGACCCTAAGAGCTGGAGTGGATTTGTGTTGGTTGGGGGGTGAATATTTTGACACAAACATTTTTATAGAAAAAGAAAAACCCACAAAACCATTGAAGGAATTGTGGGTTCAAAATATTCATTTAATTAGTTTTCGAAAAAGTCTCTAACATATAGCTATTACTATTCAAGATCATTAACATTAACCATCATAAACATCGCTTGTTGCAAATCTTCCCATTCCGAACTTTCATATCCAGCCTTGTTCATAATGGCTGATAAACTAAGAATATTACCATCTGCCATTTTTCCCATTAAGATAACAAGTCCTACTTCTTCTCCATTTCGTGTGCCTTTTGATATGACGGTTTTGGCATCTACCAAAACAGAAGGATCTATATCGTCAGCAGTAAATACCTCTGTTCCTTTTAGAGAATAGTTGCTTACTCCCATACTGGTAGCAATGTTTGGTATATCTGCCTCTACTGCCGCCACATCTGCTGCGGTATGTGTGTTGGTGATGAGTTCGATATTTCCGTCGGAAGATTTGGTACTTGCCAGTCCCATCGTATCAATTGTTGCTACCCATCCTAAAGGAAGGTGTAGAAATGCCAATTCTGTATCTTTGATAAGGGTTGGAATTGGGTCAGACGAAATTGTTACCATATACACCTTTAAGTCTTCAGGCGAATCGGGCAATATTTCTATCCGAATTGGATGTCCATCTATTCCTGTAAGGTCTTCGGGAGAAATGATAAAAGCATGCTCGGTCATTTCCTGTTCAGTCACATTAAATCCCATGATGAGGGAATCGTTAACACTAATGAAGATGGAAGCTTCACCTGATACATAGGTTTTTAGAAATACTTCCTTTGGGGTTTCAGTCATGTAAATAAAATCCACATAGCTTGTATCTGCATCTTTCTTCAAAAGCATACAGCTACAGGTAGCATCAAAGCTGGTATTTTTTGTATCCATCAAGTCTAAAACTCCTGCATTGGAAGATTCTGGTGGATCAGAGAAAAAACTTACTACTTGTGCTTGAATATTACAGACATATAGTAACAATACTAAAAAAATGATATTTTTATATAGAAAATTCATTTTACTTTTTATTTATGTTATGTACATTAATTGATATTTAAAAGAATACTTTACTTACTGCGTTTCCTAATTTTTTTGCCCCATTTTTGACTCCGTTCCCTATTTTCTTAACTCCACTTTTTACTTTGCTTCCTAGGTGCTTAGCTCCACCTTTTAATTTATTTTTTAGATACTTAGCTCCACCTTTTACTTTATTCCATCCTTTTTTGATTGTTTTCTTTGTTGCATTATAAACAGCTGATAATTTGTCAGAAAAGTATTTTGCATATTTGCTAAAATACTCCTTAAAGATTTTTTTAGCACCATTTTTAATTTCAGAAGCAATCTTTTTAGGGATTCCTTTGGCACTTACAGGAGGTGTATCAATAGAAAATTTAGGAATGTTTAACTTGTAACTCTGCCAAGAGAAATGACCATTGTGTAGTTGGATGCCAAAAGTAGCCCCTGATCGAATACTTGCCCGAACTTCCATGTCAAGGTCAGCGCCTGTTTTAGTTGGAATCGTGATTCTGGGCAGACGAATTTTTTCAGCATAAGGAACATAGCCCATACCAGGTATGTCCTTGGCTCGGAAAGAAGGAATGTAGATATTGGGAAGTTGGAAGCCTACATTTCCACGTCCCATAAAACTCTTATCTCCTACTCTTACCGTCAGTTTTCCATAGACCAGCCTGTTGAAAGCATCCATGCTGAAGTCAAACTTCAAGCGATTGTTCTCCAACTCCAACAATATATCATTTTCGATGCCCAATAGAAAGACATTGGCAGATCCTTTGGCTTCAATAGTGGGAGTGATTCCAGATTTTGGGAGTCCGACTTTGAATTTGAAGTAAGGACGATTACCGAGTTGTATGGCTTGTTTTTTGAAGGCTTTGATTTTTCCATCATAAACGATTTTGTCCATGGTACTCAAGCCAGGATCATTTTTGGACTTGGACAAACTGAATACTTTCACGCCTGCAATGTCCCATTCTGCATCGTCTAAATAAGCCTGCATCATCAAACCATCTTTGTAATCCAACTGCAATTCGGCATAGGCTTCATAGCCCCACAAATCAAGTGTTCCATGTCCTGTGATTCCTTCTTGACGGAAGTGAACTCCTCCAATGCTTGTTGCCTGCGGTACGATGCTGAATCCAAATCCTTTGAGCTTGGCATCAAAGACTTCTTCTACTCCTCTGCGTATTTTACTTGGAATAGCAGTTTCATAGGCAGTCATTCCTGCTGCTCCTCCAAACATTGCTGTACCAAACTGTATCAAACTGATTTCGTTTACAGAAGCAGCTGCCACAAATTGATCAGGATTGCTAATGTCTGCCAATGCTGCAATAGAACCATCCACTCTTCCAATCTGCAATGCGCCCATGATTCCGAGATTGTCGATACCTGTAGCAGGGTTTCCTCCAATTTGGAAAGCGGCTTGTTTGACCGTGATGCCAGGAATACCAAAGGGATTTTTCCATTCGCCATTGGTATTTTGATGTGTGCCTGATAGTACACCCGTTGCACTTCGCCCTGTTCCATTAAGAGTCAAAGCACCAGTCAAGGAAGAGCCATCTGTTTTCAAGTTTCCTGTGAAAACCAATACGGACTTATCACCTGAGTTCAAATCTTTGATGGCGACATGAAACTCCAAACCTCCTCCCAATTCTATTTTAGAAGCATTTTTGAGGAAACTCAAATCTGATCGAGCGATTTTTGCAGTGATTTTGTGTGGATTTTTCCACTTTACTTTGTTGTCTTTCGAATCCACATACGCATCCGAAAGTGGA
>JBGCDY010000252.1:0-1849 GCA_045105835.1 Chitinophagales bacterium | reverse complement strand
TTTGAGCGTTTTCTGAATCCAGAGCGTGTGTCAATGCCCGATATTGACATTGATTTTGATGATGAAGGGCGGCAAAGAGTGATTGATTATGTGGTCGAAAAATATGGACAAAAACAAGTGGCGCAAATCATCACTTATGGTTCGATGAAGGCTAAATCTGCTCTTCGTGATGTCGGGCGGGTGATGAATATTCCATTGCAAGAAGTGAGTATAGTCGCTAAAACTTTTCCCGATAACTTGAAGGCGAGTTTGGCTAAGGTCTTGGCTGAGGGAGATGTTGACAAAAAATTGAAGGTCAGTCTGAATGCAGATGAATTGCAGAAAGCGCATGAATTTCGCAAGTTGGCGGAGGGGAATTTACCCGTTGCCCAAATGATTCGAGCTGCCAAAAAACTGGAAGGTTCGGTACGGAATACGGGGGTTCATGCTTGTGGGGTGGTGATTACGCCCGATGATGTGACCAAATATGTCCCTGTTTCGATGGCGAAGGACAATGACTTGTATATTTCGCAGTTTGACAACAGTGTAGCGGAAGATGCGGGTCTCCTGAAAATGGATTTCTTGGGTTTGAAAACTTTGACAATTATCAAGGATGCGGTGCAGATGATTGAAGAAAATCATGGCGTAAAACTGGACATTGACGAAGTGCCTTTGGACGATATAAAGACGTATGAGCTTTTCCAAAGAGGTGAAACGGTGGGGATTTTTCAGTATGAGAGTGCGGGAATGCAGAAGTACATGAAGGAACTGAAACCTACTGCCTTCAATGACCTCATTGCGATGAATGCACTTTACCGCCCTGGTCCATTGGAGTACATTCCGAACTTTATCAATCGAAAGCATGGACGAGAGGAAATTGTCTATGATTTGGATGCGATGGAGGAATATTTGCATGAAACTTACGGAATTTGTGTCACAGGTGACACATTAGTTTTTAATCCAAAAACGGGTGAACGTACACGTTTGGATGAAATCACAGACCATTCTGAAACGTTTGAAGTGCAAGGTGTTGATTCGGATTTAAATACAAAATTTGCGAAGGTCAGTTATTGGGTCTGCAATGGGAAAAAAGAGGTTTTAGAGGTCAAATTGAGGAATGGTAGCAAGGTTCGCTTGACTCCCGACCATAGAGTTTTGACCGAAAATGGCTGGCAGGAAATTGGTGATTTACAGGTAGGTGATTCGATTGCAACTCCTCGAAAATTGGAGGTGATTGAAGGGAAAGAGTATGATAAGACGGCTTTGAAGGTCTTGGCGGAACAGCAAATTATTCCTGAATTTGTGTTTTCATTGAAGGAGGAATTGATTGCGTTTTTTGTAGGAGAACTTTGGGGGAATGGTGGTTTTTCGGAGACTTCAAAAATAGCTTATGCGACTGATTCCGAAAAATTTGCTTTTGATTTGCAGACGCTTTTGTTGAGGTTGGGGGTTGCGGCAATAGTAGAAAAAACTGTTGAAGGTTATAAGATAGTTGTTGAAGAATTTGATAGACAAACTACAACTCTTACCCAATATTCAGATATTAATACGCTTTGTCATTCCAACTCACAAGATTCTTACAGAATGACAAAAAAGGGAGAGGCATTCCCCAAAAAGAGTGTGTCATTCTGTAAGAATCTTGTGAATAACATCAATAAAAGGTGTGTTGGTCAAATATCTGAAAAAAATCAAACTATTCATTGGCAAGAAATTACTTCTATTGAAGCAGTCGGAAAGGAACTCGTTTACGACATCACAGTAGAAGACATTCACAATTTTGTAGGCAACAACATCATTTTGCACAATTGTGTCTATCAGGAGCAAGTTATGCTTCTTTCCCAAAAATTGGCCAATTTCTCCAAGGGTGAAG
>JBGCDY010000251.1:0-4344 GCA_045105835.1 Chitinophagales bacterium | reverse complement strand
CCCAAGTTCTCCTGGTTACCGCTTGATTCTGAACAATGTACTGTTTCCTGCCGCAAGAAAGAAGAAGCAGAAAACTTAGGTGGAAACTCAAATACAAGTACAAACGCAAAGTATTAAGTGCAAAACGGTTTGCTTTGTATTACTTCAAAAAAAGTTACCAAGAAATAAAACAAAAAAAGCAGCGAAGATTCTTCGCTGCTTTTTTTTATTCAAAATACGCATCATTTGATTTTTATTTCCTGTCAGAAATCTATCGGCTATGATGCGGTAATATTTTCCAGATAATCTTGGATGTATCTTTGTCTTGGTTGTTGAAACGAAATTCTAATTCTTTCAAATACAAGTAGATATGGTCAGATTTTACACCATAAAACTTTGCAAGTTTTTCTCTTGCATATAGATGAAAGTCTCTTGCTGCATCAGACAGCGAAGTTTCAAGCTCGCTCATTTCATCCTCAGTAAGCACATGACCATTAAGGTTGCTACTTTCCGCAAGGACTACTTCTTTTGTAGCTGCAAGAACTTCCGCCATGTTTGGATTTACAAACACTTTGTCTTCTCTTTCTATCAACTGATAAGCAGACTTGTCTTCTGTCTCAAAGCAGATGCCCTTATTTTTGTACCAACTAAAATAAGTCGCATTACTTCGAGTCGCATTTAAGACAGCATTACTACCACGTAGTTCTTGGTAGTCTGCTACTGCTAGTCGAATCTTCTTAAAGTACTTATTAACAGTGTTTCGGTTGATTTTTAGCTTGCGAGAGGTCGCAGTAGCCGTCATTTCGTCCGCAAAACAGTTAATAATCTTTTTAATGTAGTATTTACTTAAACCATTCATTTTCATTGCTTACTCTGGTTAACAATTATGCTTTCTAGTCAAGCCATGGCGAAAATGTAACCTTTTTGATTGAATAATTTTACATTGCCATGACAATTATTTAAATTTGCTGAATCAAAGGGATAATGATTCTTGAATGTATGAGTTAGCAAATATTCTTTTTCATTATTCTTTAAGGTTTGCTAATCATACATCGTGATAAACAGCATTGTCATTTGAAAGTAAAATAATCAATAATTGTGCCAACATAGTCACCAAGAAATGGAATTGTTTTTCTTATAAAAAACCTGAGTGGTTTGAATTGTTTATCAAATCATAAGTAGGAAGAAAAGGTGTAAAGTATAGGCAAGTTTTTGAAGAATAATCAATTTTGATACAATTGGCGTGATTATGGTAGAAAGGTAGAAGTATTTTACTCTACCCACATAGGCAAGCCCGCCCATATACAATACGAAGTCCACACAAAGTTTGTTTCACCCCATTTCAAATTGATTTATTCTATAGATTGCTAAATCAGCATTGTTGGTTTGCTCAATCTACATAATATATCGACTCCCAACCACTTAGTCAAATTCAAAACGAAATGAGTATGTAATGTTATCTAAAAGCAAGCCATAGACCATGAAATTAAGCTTTACTCGATATATACCAGTGTGTTTTTTATTGTTCTTAGTCTTATTTAGTGATACAAATCTATTTGGTGCATCTATTGGAGATTGGATTTGGGCAGATGCCAACGACAACGGCTTATTGGAAGCTGGAGAAGGAGGCATTGGAGATACAGATGTTGAATTGTTTGACAATTCAGGAAATCTTATTAGTACAACCCAAAGTAACCACGATGGATACTATATATTTAAAGACTTAGCAGCAGGGACTTACACCGTTGCAATAGTTCAAAGTATGCTCGTAGCTCCTCTAACTACACCAAGTAGCTATACTGTCACCCTAACTGAAAACGAACAATATTTAACGGCTGATTTTGGACAGCTTACAACCTTCTCTACTAGTAATAAGCCCCCAGTAATTATTACGAAAAATGCCTGTACTGCTCCCCAAACACCTGTAACGGTGTGTTTAGAAATATTTGAACCAGAAGGGGATAATACCGCCATCACAGGTGGCTCTACTCAAACAGGCGCAACATTTACCATACTTAATGAGGATTGTTTTCGATATACACCTCTGCCTGGTTATGAAGGCATTGACAGTGTATTTGTAATGGTCTGCGATGATGCTAATCCGCCTCGATGCGTGGAAGGTACGATTGCGGTGAGTGTACCTTGCGCTGGAGGATCTTTGGCAGTTGATGATGAGGTAACGACCACACAATCAACACCAATTATCATTGAAGTACTTGGAAATGACAACGGACAAGCACCTCTTGAAGTGACCAATGTGGAGGATTCTCCAAATGGGACTACTTTATTGGTAAACAATATAGTGGTGTATACACCAGACCCAGGTTTTATCGGAATCGACAGTTTTACTTACTCAATAACAGATATAAGCAATCAGACTTCATCAGCAACGGTCTACATAACGGTTGTCGAATTGCCAATTGTGTGTGAATTAGAAATGATGCAATGTGTGGAAGTAGATGCAAACATTGTTTTGTGTCCTGAATATTGTGCAGTAGAGGGTAGTTCTTTGAATGTGATAGAAATTATGAGTCAGGTAGGAGGCGAATTAATTGAGTCGCCAACCGAGACAGGATGTTACAAATACATTCCCCCAACAGATTTTTTGGGCGATGATGTGGTGACAGTCCTTGCCTGTAATGAAGAA
This sequence comes from Chitinophagales bacterium, assembly GCA_045105835.1. GTDB lineage: Bacteria > Bacteroidota > Bacteroidia > Chitinophagales > UBA2359 > JAUHXA01. The sequence goes on along the minus strand of JBGCDY010000251.1, from coordinate 1,718 downwards.
GGGAACTGTGCAAAAACAACCCTTGCTATTGAAGTGAAAACTTCCTGTGACACAGGAGGAAACGATATTATTGCAGTAGATGATTTTGCAGTAGCTATAGAAAATACTTTTGTCTTATTAGGCGTACTCGGCAATGATTCTGACCCACAAGGAGATGATTTTAGTTTGCAGAGTTTCATCCAGCCTCCAAATGGAGTGGTGACAGAAACAGAGGAGGGCTTATTGAAGTATGAACCCAATCCCAATTTTGTGGGAGTAGATGTTTTTACTTATACAATATGTGATGTCAATGGAAATTGTGCGGTTGCAACTGTAACGATTGAAGTCATCAGTGATGGGATACAGGATTGTACAGAAGTAGCCGAAATCTGCGACAATGCAAGTGCTCCAACCGAAATTTGCATAGAGTTCTGCAATGTAAACGATGCGGTTATTACTGGATTGAGTAGTGTTTTTGAAGCTACTTTAAATATCAACAGTGCGACATGTTTCAATTATGCTGCACCAGAAGGTTTTGCAGGATTGGACGAAGTCGATGTGATAGGCTGCAATATGGATGGTGAATGTGATACCATTTTGGTGACGGTCTTGGTGGCTTGTCCTGTGCCAACTGCAAATGATGATACGGGAACAATTGCTGTGGAAGAAACGCTCAATTTGAATGTCTTAGAAAACGATGCACAGAAATGTGACTACACCTTGTCTGCCAGCTTAATAGGGGGAGCTCAAATGGGCGAAGTTGCACTGGAAAGCAATGGCGATTTGAGCTACACCCCCAATCAAGGAGCGATGGGACAAGAAATATTGACCTATGTAGCCTGCAATGATTGTTCACAGTCACTTTGTGATACAGCAACCGTTACGATTATGGTAGGAGATGGAGTCAATCAAGCACCCATTGCAGCGAATGACAATGCTTTGACCTTGCCAAATACGGCTACTGAAGTGTTTATTTTGGCAAATGACAGCGACCCAGATGGCGACAATTTAACGGCTACGATTGCTACGCCTCCTACAAATGGTACGGTGGCAATCAATCCCGATACACAAATAGCGACTTATACACCGAATGAAGGTTTTACAGGAACAGACACATTCACTTATGAAGTTTGTGACGATGGCGAACCTTCGCTTTGCAGCACCGCAACGGTAACAGTAACAGTAGGAGATGTGACGGTCAATAATCCACCAGTTGCAGTGGATGATAGTATTGTGACCCAATTGAATCAACTGATAGGAATTGGAGTTTTGGGCAATGACAGTGACCCCGATGGTGATGCTTTGACGATTACAAGTATCAGCAGCGAACCGCTAAATGGTACGGTCGAAATCGTGGGCTTCAATAACAGTTCCGTCAATTATACGCCAAACTTCAATTTTATTGGAGTGGACAGTTTTGAATATGTGATTTGTGACCCATTGGGAGCTTGTGATACAGCTTTGGTGAAAATAACGGTCATCAATCCTGGTGGAAACTTGCCACCGACTGCAATAGATGATGATGCCACAACAGGAATCAATACGCCAATTAGCATTGAAGTATTGGCGAATGACAATGACCCCGAAGGTGGAGAATTGACCATTTCGACCATTAACAGCAATCCTTCAAATGGAACGGCAACCATTAATGGTGGAGTGGTGGATTATGTTCCGAATACAGGTTTCACTGGCGAAGATAGTTTTGAGTATGTGGTGTGTGACCCACAAGGTTTGTGCGA
>JBGCDY010000250.1:0-7898 GCA_045105835.1 Chitinophagales bacterium | reverse complement strand
GCTATTTGGACTTTCTGTTTTGAAGCTGGCATGCTACAAAAATAGGAAGTCTTTTTTTTATGCCATTGAGCAGCCTACCCTAAACCCAGTGGTAAAAAAGGAGAAAGAAAAGTAGATTATGGTTCAACTTCTGAACGGATTATTGTTCTTCCTTTCTTTTTTAAGAATATAGAGTTGGTAAACCCCTGCAAATACACCATAGCTATTGTTACAATAGCGTGGTTGTTATTCCACAGCTCTTTGCTTTATATTCCTATTGTAGTTCTATTTAGAAATCTCGGTTTTTTCTAAAGCAAATTGCACCTTCTGTTTTAAATTTTGATGGATTAAATAGTCAGTTAATTCTAATGAGAATTATGTCTATTTCAGGCCAGTTTCCTTCTGGTATTACTATAACAACTATAGCCCCTCTAAAAAGCCCCCAAAACTCATATACAGTATTTGGGGGCTTTGATTTTTATACCTCACCTTTTTTTAAACAGGAAGAGTTTTAAAGGTTCAGATTTACAGATTCCACCAAAACCTCAACAATCGGTATATCTGCTGGCGCAAAATCATAGCTGCTCATTTCTGTCAAGCTAATCCATTGTATTGCAGCGTGGTCATGAAGCTGAAAATCACCCGAAAGATAAAAAGTTTGATAAGCCAATAGACGGATGTGAATGTGGGGATATTGGTATTCACTTTCACAAATAAAATCTCCAATACGGGTTTCAACACCAAATTCCTCTTGCAGTTCCCTTTGAAGGCAAACTTCAGGGCTTTCTCCTTCTTCAATTTTCCCCCCAGGAAACTCCCACTTTCCTGCCAGCCTATCCCCTTCTTTTCGTTGGGCAATCAAAATTTTGCCCTCCCTTTTGAGGACGGCAGCAGTTACTTCAATGATATTGGATTTGGAATTTGACATATTAACTTTTATTTCTTTGTAACGCTCAAAAAATAAGTTCAGCATTTGAAATTCCCAACTACCTGAACAAGAAGTAGTTTTTTCATTTTAATTTTCATTCGTTACTTTGAAAGCTTATTTTTTCCGCACCACCCAAAACCGACATTCCCCCGATTTATCTTTCACCTTTTGGGGTTCATCAAATTTATCTGGTCGATAAAAAGTTTCGACAACTTCAAAACCTGCTTTTTGGACGAAATCCTCCACTTCTGATTGGATGGGAATGTGAATAAAAATTCTGCCTATTTCATTTTTGGAGAAACTGATGATGTCGCCAAATTCATACAAATCTGTTCGCTGTTCTCCCTCTGCCCATTTTTTTTCTTCTTCTTTCCAAAAGTCAAAATATAGCGGGTCATTCTCTCGGTCGTGTGTCGTAAAAATAAACACTCCTCCTCTCTTCAATACCCGTGCGATTTCCTTCAATGCTTTCTCTCGCTCTTTCATATCAGGAATCGACATCAAACCATTGAAGGAAAAAATCACCGCATCAAAAGCTCCCTCTTCAAAATCCAATTCCCTTGCATCGGCTACTTCAAAAGGAATATCCACACCAAAATGAGCATTCAATTCTTGGGCAGCCTCAATCATTTCGGGAGTCAAATCCAAGCCTTTGACATTCTGATAGCCCGTGGCATACAACGGGAAAGTGGTTCTACCTGTCCCACAACCCATATCCAAAATCTTATCTGATTTTTGAAGGTATTGGGTGAATACATACTTTTCAGAATCCCACAAGCCGACTTCAAGGGTAGATTTTTTATAGTTTGGAACACCGCTTTGGTATTGTTCGATGATGTAAGAGGTGGATACTTTTTTCATTTTGTTGGAGATTTTGGTTTTTGGGGATTAACCTTTTGGTTGGGGGGATAGTTCCTTGTGGGGGTTAATGAAAGTTGTTTTTGAGTTTGGATTGCTGGTAGAATGTGGGGTGAAATAGGGAGATTTTACCAGTGATGCAAATTATTGGTGGTAGAATGTGGGTGTGAATAGGTGGATTTTACCAGTGATAGCAAATCATTAAAGTAGTTTTTTTCTCCAAAAAAGAAAAAGTGTTGAGATTGGAGGTTAATTGTTGGATTGAAACAATCATTATTACACTTTCACTCCATACTTCTCCTCAAAAAAAACATTTACCTCCTCTTCTTTTTCCTCTCCAAGCAGATAGCTTCTTTCTTCACTACTCAACTCACAGACTCCAAAATTCTTCACATAGTTTTTGGCATAAGAATAATAACCAGAAGCATAAGGTTTACTCGTATTTTGCATGTAATAATCAAATATCTTTGACTCCAATAGTTTTTTGAGAACCAATAAATCGGATTCAGATTCGGCAAAAATGGCATATCCACAGTAAAGCAGCATTTCCTTTTGGTTGGTAAATACAAAGTAAGGTTGTTTTGCCATATAGGGGAACAAAAGCTTCAAACCCTTATCCTTCAAGGCTTGTGTTCTGCCAAAAGCGTACCATGCTCCATAATCACCTTTACCTTTATCTCGTTTTGCCAATTTATCTTTAAAACCTAAAAGGTATTGATAGGCAAGAGGGTAATTGCTTTGAAAAAAATCTTCCTCTATCAAAGACAAAGGATTGATTCCATTGGAGTAAGGATAAATCAATTTTTCTGTCAAGGTAGGAATTTCATGTTCATATTTCAGAATATTCGGCTTGATAATATCTCTGCAAACCCCCTTTTCTACTTTGTAGCTTTTTCCTTTTTTTTCAAAGAAATAAAAATAATCATCTTCCTCCAATGGCTTGAAAATGTAGGTATCATTGCTCAAAGTAGCGATACCATTCTTGATAGAATACAGTTTGCCCAAAGGTATTCCACAGGCTTCAATTCGCTGGATATTCTCAATCGCTTTTGGATTGTTAAGTAGCCAACCCCGATGCGAATCCAGATTTCGGTAGGAAATAGGCGTAAAGTCTTGTTCCTTCAATGAAGGAAGTGATTTTGAAGCAGATTTGGCAAAGTAGATTTGTTCACTTTTGGTTCTTGATAAAAAACAAAGGCAGGTATAAGCCAATTTTTTACCAAATATCTGTTCATGCCCAAAGTCAATGATTTTTAAATGTACTTGATAACCTTCTAAATAAGTCCTCAAAGAACGGGCATTGACACTTCGGTAGAAGCTGTTGGCAGTAATATAGCCCAATATTCCTCTGGCATTCAAGTTCTTGTATCCAATTTCGAAGAAAGGCAAATAGAGGTCGGGATTCCCTGATTTGGTGACTTGCCACTTCTTTAACAATTTTTTGGAATCCTCGTCAATGTGCTTGGCACGTACATAAGGTGGATTTCCTACAATCAAATTAAAACCTTGGTTTTCGTTGACCGCTTCTATCTCCCTCCAATTGAAATCCAGTGCATTGCCTACATGAAGCTGAAAATCAAATTCCTCTTTGTCTTCTCCTTCGGAAAGAGCCAACAAGGACAACAATATTTTTGCTCGTAAAATGCTACTTGGGTTGATGTCCAATCCATAGAGTTGCCCTTCAATGATGCCTTCAATGGTTTGGTTGATTTGTTCGTGAATTCTGATAGCTAAAGAATACAAAAACGCACCACACCCACAAGAAATATCTGCACCTAAGATGCTTTCAAGCGGTTGTTGCAAGTTTTGAAGGGTTTCAGAAATAATGAAATCTTTGATGTTTTTAGGCGTATAGACTGCTCCATTTGTTTGAACGTCTTTTGAAGGAATTGCTACTTCAAAGGCTTCAATCAATTCTTCGAAGGAAAAGGAAGGAAATAAATCGGCTATCGCTAAATAATGTGAATTTGTCTCGTCTAATAGTAAGCTTTGAATCAGGCGATTGTGTTTGACTTCTATTTCATTCTTCGCAACGAATGTGGTGACAATCATTTGGTTGACCAAGTGTTCATCTTCGATATATTGGTGAATGATTTTTTCAAATTTCTTATTCATAGCTTTTAGTTTAAGAGTTTAAAAATTCTACTCGGTTTACATTTCTCCCTCTTTGTTCGAAAAACTGCATTTCTTTGGCTGTCAACCCATACAATTCTGCTACTTTTTTATCCAATTGTTTCCAAAGATTTTGCAAGATTCGACCCATAATCTTTTTTTGGAGAAAGGCACTCAATAAATAGCTTTCTTGCTTTTGTTCAATGCTTTGTACGATTTGAGCAAGCTCTGATTGCAACTGTTCATTGGAGGAAAAAGCTTCTATAGGAAAAGGAATGGGCTCTAAAAATTGCTTGTTGAACTTGAAGTAGCCATTTGTTTGGGGATTGGCAATGGAACGTGCTAAAACGGAAAAAATAGAGGAATTAATGACAGCGGAGAAAGCATACAAGTTGATTTTGGAGGGATTCTCAAGAGCTAAAAAATTAACATTGGCATTGTCGCAGTAGTGATTGGAGGAATGGGTAATCATGGCGAAAGTGTCCAAAGCCGTCATCGGAATTGGAATTTTAGGATAGGTCGCACTGTGATTTTGTTCCCTTGTAAACAAATGCCAATATTCATCACTGTATTTATCAGGAAATTTAGTGGATAAAGTTTCTACATTGGATTGGATTTTTGCTTTGTTACGATTCAAATAAGCGGCTGCCAATGGAAATTTTTGCGTAAAATCGTTGAAAAGTATTTTAGAGGCTACACCATTTATAATTTGATATGGAAAAATCACATAGGTGTCTGTTTTATCACTTCGATAAGTGTAAAACCTTTTGTTGCAAATTAATGGACGACAAGCAGCTACTTCAATTGTAAAGGAATCTTCTAAATGAGATTTGCCTGTTAAAATTCCATTTTGAATGTCAATCACTTCGATGTGATAAGCCGTATCCCACAATGCTTGAATTCCAACTTTTACTTTGGCAACCTCTCCAAGAGTTCCCAATTCTGCCAATTTTGTTCTCAAAGAAATGAGATAAGGGTCATCAAAACCCCAAGGAGCTTTGGATAAGGACGCAGCAGGTAAAGCATAATATCCATTTGCATCTATCTCAGGAATTTTTGTTACTCGAAGCTCGGCAGCTAAGGCAGTAGTCGGTTGAGGAAAAAGCTTATAATAAAATGTTTCAGGACTTGTATTGTCTAAAATTAGAATAGAAACGTAGGTAATACGAGACTTGAAGATTTTCGTTGTTTCAAAATCGACAATAGAAGAAATCAAACACTTATCAGAGATGATTTCTCGTATTTTTTTTCCATAATTGGTTTTGAAAAATCGCTTTTGAACAATGAAACCAAGCCGTCCTGTTTTATTCAATAATGAAATACCTCTTTCAATGAAAGGAATTGCCAAATCTATCTTTCCATTTTTGGAGGATAAAAAATTCCTTTTGATAAAATGGTGCATATAAGGAAGCTCTTCATTGTAGTTTTTTACCTCCACATAAGGAGGATTGCCAATAATGTAGTCAAAGCCGCCTTTCGTTTCAAAAATAGCCCCGAACCCTTCTTGAGAATCCCAATCAAAAGGATTGGTTTTCATCAACTCTTCTTCATTTTCCAACAAACTTGGATATTGCTCTAATATGCTACTATCGACCAAAGAATTCCCACATTGAATATTATTACCAATGCCCTCCAAAATTTTACTCCCCAACAAGCCGATTGGCTCAGACATTTGTGGATAGTCAGCATTGTCAATAACTTTTAGGGCTAAAGACATTTTGGCTACCTCTACTGCTTCGGAGTCTATATCAATGCCGTAAATGCAATTGTCTAAGATGGCTTTTTTGCCCAATACATTGAGCATCAATTCTTGTTTGTTTCTTACAAAAAGATGTGCATATCGTTTATCGGGTTTGGCTTGATACAATTCCTTTAGCAATTCTTCCAAATAATCATATACTTCAATCACAAATACGCCGCTGCCACAAGCAATGTCCAGAACTTTTGTCTCCAATAAATGAGAAATTCCTCTCGAAAAGAAAGTATTTTTTTTGAGCGTTCTGCGGATAATGTCTGCAACAATGTATTGAGGAGTGCTAATTGCACCTTTGGTTTTGGAATATTCACTTTTGAGGGCATCTTTTACCTCACCTCCTTCAATCTGAATTTTTCGAGAAAGAAAAATTTCATAAATGTCACTCAATAATTTAGCGGGTATCACATCAAAACGGTAGGGAGAAGGGTAATAGAGGTATTTGAGCAATCTATCAAAAACCTTGTCAGAGATTTGGAGGTTTTGCAAAATCTCTATTCGGTCGAATAAAGGTCCATCATAATGTTCATAAAAGCCAAAGTAGGAAGATGCTTTAAATTTTTGCCAGAAACCTTCTTTTCGGAAACGAAGCAAAAGTTCCCTTTCCTCCAATTTTCTTGCTTCACACACTCTTATGAAAAGTACTCGGTTGATAATAACTTGCACAACATAACTCAATATTTCGGAATTGTCTCTAATCAACAAAGAATTCCTTTGGTAAATCTCTTTTGCCAAAACCAATCTAAAATTGGATAACAAGGCAGCAAAGGCAAAATCAGGAGAGACTTGTTGAACGCCTTTAAGTGATTTATTACCATACAATTCATTTAGTTTTCCTTTGTAGGTATTGTCTTTTAAAAGGTGATTTTCAAGTATTTCAAAATGTGCGATGTATTCATCAATCGACAGCAATAAACGACCAAAATTCGCATCTTGGTCTTTAGTCGGAAGGTAAGTGCAATCATAAATAACAAACTGCTCAAAATTGGAGATGAAAGCACAAGGAGCAGCAATAGACCAACCATAAGATTTAATTTGGAAAGCAGCTTTTTTATCTGTTTCCAAATTGATACTGAGGTCTTTTGCATCCAGAAAAGTTAGTTTTTGTTTGGCAACCTTAAAAGTATAGTCAGGTCGTGTGTTAGTTGAATCGATATTTTTGAGTCGTTTTTTTTCAGATGCAGAGAGTGCTTTTTCTTGCAAAATCTGTGAAGTATCTCTAACATCCCAGCCAAAGATTCCCAAGAGTTGATTGAGCCAAGTACGTATCGTTTCCTCGGAAGTCAAATCCAGTTTTCCTTCTTTTTTGAATCGATGATACTCGTCCACCAATGCTTGTAATTTGTATTTTCTTTCTTTGGAAGTCATACTACAAATCTAAGCAATTGTTTAATAAAATCCTCTTAATTCCTTTATTTTTAGTAAAATGGATTTTTATCTCATCACTCCCCCAAATAACCAACCCTCCTCACAACTCTCTCTCCACCAACCTCCAAACTCAATAAATAAACCCCATTCTCCAAACCACAAGGCTCCAACCGCACCCGATACCCACCAGCAAATTGCACCTCACCATCCACAAACCGTTTCACCTCTCTCCCCATCAAATCCATCAAACGAATCGAAACCTTTGCTTCCTCTACCAAATGATAAGTCACCGTAAAATCACGCTCAAAAGGATTCGGAAACACCTTCACCTCCAAGCCATTATTTCCTTTCAAAACAACAGGCTGTTCCTCCACCGTTTTCGCACTCACGCCCTCACAGTCCTCAATCTTTGCCGAAAAAACGCCACCCGAAGCCACCTCAAAACCAGGCTCCAAACTAGTGCGATTTTGAGCCGCAAATTGCACATTGTCCGATGCTTCAATAACCACATTTCCACCTCCATTCAAATTCCCCGCTTCGATATAGTCCGAAGTTTGGGTCAAAGAAGGCAGGCTGTTGGTATTTTCGTAGCTGATGAAAATGCCGTCTTGACAACAATTTGTTTCTACTGTTACTGTAAACGTTTGGGTGTTTTCACAACCATTGGAGTCTGTGCCAGTCACCGTATAAGTCGTTGTTTGTGTTGGAGAAGCTGTTACCATTGCACCCGAATTGGTGTCCAAAGTTTCGGCATTGTCCCAAATATAGGTTTCTGCGCCACTTGCAGTGAGTTGTACGGTTTCGTTGCCGCAAATGCTGTTGGTTGGGGCGTTGATGGCGATAGTCGGCAAATCGTTTACTGTAATCGTGATGCTTTGAGTGCCTTCGCAGCCTTCCGCA
>JBGCDY010000249.1:0-3893 GCA_045105835.1 Chitinophagales bacterium | reverse complement strand
CCTGCTTTTGCTTCGCAACTGGGTTCTTTGGTAACTGTCACGTAGTTGTCGGATAAAAGCATACAATTATTTTGTGAAGCAAACACTGCAATAACTTCGCCTATTGAAGCAGTCGCCAAATCTTCGCTATGAGCAAAACCATAGATTCGACACGTTCCTTCCACAAAATTTGCCGCAGGAAAACTACCTTCATACAAATCCGAAGACAATATTCTGTCCTCTGTATCGGTCAAAATATAGTGGTATTTGGTGAAGGAGTTTGGAATCAAATCGGTGCAAATCTCCAAGGTGGGCGCATTGTCGTCCAATACAAGTTCTATATTCTCTACTGTTGGGGCTCCACAAATATAGACTGAATGGGTTTCCGTCATACCTTTCACCATCAAATCTATGCTTTCAGATTGGCTAAAACAGGCTCCATCTTCAATGGCAGGCATGGGTTTTCCGATTTCTAATAAGTCCATCGAAAAAGCCAACTCTCGAAAGTTGATGCTGTAAATTTGGTAAGTACCTTCTGCAAGATTGCTGAAAGAAGTGCAAGCATTGGTGCTTGGCTGGGCTATTTCTTGTAAGAATCCAGCTTCGTCAAATAACAATAGCAAGGTCGTATAATCCGCTCCGTTTTCGTAGCCAGTGATGCTCACACAGAACGCTTCCATTGCAGCTACGTCACACAAGTTCAAACTATTGGGAGCGTTGATGACTCCTGCATTTGTGGCACAAATTGGCGGTATTTCTTTTTCGACCCGCACAAAATTTTCAGACAATTTGGTGCAATGAGTTTGTGAAACAAAATCATTGAGGTTTTGTCCTGCAAGTGAAGCGGGCAACTCCTTGGCAGTGGCGACTCCATAAATACGAGAAATTCCTGCATCAAAATCCGCAACTGCAAAAATGCCTTCTGAATTAAACTGCAATACATTTTGTACTTCATCCGTCAAAATGTAGCTGTATTTGCCGAAAGTACCTGCACTCCAAGTTGCGCAAACTTCAACGCTTTCTGTTGAAGAAGCATCCAAGGTAATTTCTGGATTTGAAGTACTTGGATTTTCGCCACACAAATGAATGCTGCTTTCTTCCAAACCTGTCACAATCAAATCTATGTCTTTGGATTTTTTAACGCAAGTTCCAGATGGTATTGTAGGCATTGGTTTACCAGTTTCTAATTCATCAATCGAAAAATCTCCTTCTCTAAAATTGATGCTGCATATATCGTAGTTTCCTTCTGTGTCAAGGTTGGTGAAAGTATAAGAAGTGGCTTCTCCTACTTCAACGATTTCTTGCAAAAGATCCATTTGATCAATCAGCAATAAGTATGTCAAATAGTTGTCAGCATTGTTCTGTCCTGCGATGGTGACTTCAAAATTCTCCATTGCAGCAGCATCACAGACATTCAAAGTATTGGGCGCATTGACTGTTCCAGCAGCGGCTTGACAAGGTTCTTCACAAGAGAAAGTTGCTTCGCCACCCCATTGAAGAGTATAGCCACCTTTGGGTTCATTGTAGCTGTCTATCAACAGATAATACTCTTCGCCTGGTTGAACAATCAAAGGAGCTACAAAACCATCTCCGTCAGAACCTTCCGAGTCCTCACTTGCCGCCTCACTTAGACCAATAGTACCTGTACCTTCTGCATACGAACAACGAATTGCATTTTTCAAATCACCACAAACTACATTGGGACCAAAGAAAGCAAAATCATAATCATCCTCATCACTTTCGGGAATGATGGTCATCAACAGTCTCGAATCAGCGGGGGCATCCGAAGCAATACGAATCGTGACCCAGCCTGAATAATGTTCATCTGAAAAACAGCTATTGCCTGTGTAATTTGCAAAATCATCTACTCCAATACCTGGACTGGGATTGAAATCCATTGAGTTGGTATCACAAAGCATCAATGCTTCCTCACAGTTCGTTGGCAAAGCTTCTTGACTTGGAGGAGCTACTTTTACAATGATGGTAAACTCACCCATCAATAAACAGCCCCCTTCAATCGTAGCCTCCAAAACATACGTTGTCGTACTTGTTGGTTCGACTACTTCGGTGTTTGAATCTCCAATTTGCTCTCCACCATCTGTTGTCCACACAAAATTTGCGGCGGGGTCTCCTGTGATATTTGCAGAAAGGGTGACTACTTCTCCTTCTTCAATGGTGATACTTCCACCAGTTGGTCCCGTTCCATTTGCAGTAATCGTCAGGTCGTTGTTGGTCAATTCTTCGCAACGGTGAATGACTTCAAAAGTCAAACACTCTTTTGCAAAACAGCCTTCTAATGCCTCCAAATTGTTGAGTTCATTGGGGCTTACATCTTCACGGTAGTTCAAGGCACATACCTGATACGTTCCTTTGTCTAATCCCGAAAACTGTCCACTGTTGTTGGGGGGAAATACTACATCTTGGGTTTCGGTGACTACCAAATAGGTTTGACGGTAACATTCTTTGGTTTGGAAATCACTGGCAGAGGCTTCAAAAGTTTCATTGTTGTACACAGGTGTTTGTGCGATGGCTACAGTATTGGTAAATGGTTCACAACCCAATTCTGAACAAGGTTTTTCGCTGATAGAAAGGGTGATTTTGCTCGACAAAACACATTCGCCTCCTTCAATACTCGCTGTCACAGTATAAGTCGTGGTTTCTTCTGGACTTGCTGTTATAGCAGCATTGTTCGTAGTGTTCAAGCCTGTATCTGGAGTCCAAAAATAGCTAACTGATTCGCTGCCTGTGAGCATTGCAGTTAAATCAACGGATTCCCCGAGTGTCAAATTCAAACTTCCATTGGAGAGATTTTGCCCCTCCACAAAAATGTCCAAAGTATAGTTCTCAACCGTTGTCATTGCAGTACAGTCATTTCCATCCTTGACCAGTATTCCTACAACTTCTTGACTACTAAAAGGTCCCAATACGATTGTTTCATTGGGTGAAATAGATTCGTTGAAGCCTTCAATTTGATAGCTGGTAGTGGAATCATAGTTTGGATATCCTCCACTTGCACTTACTTCAATGTTGTAGGTGGCATCATTGTCGCACAAAACACGGGTTTGCAGCTTGATTTCTTCCAAAAATACTGCGGAAAAACCTGTATGTATCAAAGTAAGTTCATTCTCGATGTCTGCTTCTCCATCGTTGTTTTCATCTGGTCCTACCATGACTGAGATGTAATAACGCATATTTTCATCAGCATTTTGCAGGTCACTTAGTGCAAAATTGGCGTTGTCATTACGGCTTGCCAATATTTCTCCTATTGTGGTAACTCCCGATTCGGTGTGCAAAATATAGCTCAATACATCTCCTTCTTCCAATACAGGATTTTCACTTTTGATTTCTATTTCGCCTCCAATTCTTTCGCCATGACACACATATTGAGGTCCATGAGGCAATGTTCCTGCCGAACGTTCTATGGGAATATTCGCACAAGGGCTACCGAGAGCAGGCTCCCCTATTTCTATGGTTTGAGTGACGGTATTACATTTGTCCGTTTCGGCATAGATTTCATACACTCCTTCGGTCAAAACCAAGGTTTCTAAACCTTCTTCCTGAGCTTCTCCATTGATGTAGAGAATGGCAGGATAAGAGGCTTCATTGTCAGGTCTAAACGTTTTGAAATTCAGAACGGATTGATAAGCTCCATTGACGGTTTCGGGGCAAGCTTGGTCTATTTGCAGTTCGATGCTGGTGGTAACGGCTACGGTTTTGGGTTCAGATTGACAACCTGTGTGAATCGAAGTTATTTTCACATTGGCAAACTGACCTTTGTTGATAGTGAATTCGTAAACGCCTGTGTCTAATGGTTCGGTATTGTTGACGGTCAATACATATTGGTCATTTGGATTGTCTGGTACGACTTCTATCAAGACTCGACTGTTTTCGTCGGGGCAGTTTTTGACTACTTC
>JBGCDY010000248.1:0-1653 GCA_045105835.1 Chitinophagales bacterium | reverse complement strand
ACTTCAGAATCTACCTTATCCGTAGCAATCTCCAATACAGATTCCTCTGCCTCTATTGTATCCCCTTCCTCTTTCAGCCACTTCAAAATGGTAGCTTCCATGATGCTTTCGCCCATTTTGGGCATTATCAGTTCAACTTGTGCCATAATTTTTCTGTTTTAGGGTTTTTCACTTAGCCTATACTCTACAAATCAAACCACTCATCCAACAACTTGTTGATAAAAGAGGCTTGTTTTTGTAATTCCGTCGGCAAAATTAAGCATATCCCACTCACAAATATCCAAAGCCACCTAATTATATGCTTACCTCTACTGCAAATTTACTGTATTTACTTTTGATGCTTGCTATCTCATCTGACTACAAGACAAATGGTATGACTGCTTTTCGATCCGATGGATAATCTTTGAAGGTTTTTAAGTACCATCGGTGGTGATCCAAAGTACGTGGAATCAGGTTGAGTGCTGTCCAAAGGGCAAAAGAAAATGCTGCCAAATTCCAGCACATAATCGCAAAACCTATCCATTCAATGATTTCGCCTAAATGATTGGGACAAGATACATAACGAAACAAACCTCCTTTGGGAATTTTATAGCCCACCTCGTCAGGTTTTCGGAGATTGATCAAAATACTGTCGGACTGCCAATTGATATACATTCCCACAAAGAACAAAGTGACTCCAATCACAAATTGTGGACTGAACCACCAACTTTCGGGATACATTGCAGACACACTTCCCAAATAAAATCCGTTGATATAGCCATTTCCCGAATTAAAGAACATAGAAAGGAGTACAATGAACAAAGGGATTTTTTTGCCTTTGGTGCGTATTCTCAAAGGAAAAACGATGCTTCTATTGAAGTAGTGCAGCATCCATAGACCAAAGAAAAACCACATGACACTGCTTTTTTCGGTAGTGCCCGTCAAAAAGAAGTAGGCAAAAACAATAGGAGAAACCATTTCCATCACCATCCATCCTATGCGGTTGTTTACAAGTTTGCCCCACTTACTATTGCTGTGTCGCCCATAAGGAGCAACATTTTTAATCAAGGAAGGAATGAGTAGGATAGGTAGAGCTATCCAAAATAATAAAAAATAATGGTGAAAATTTTCACTTAACATGGTTTAGAATTAGGATGGTTAATGACCAATTGGTGTCTTACTCAGCAGATTCACTTCCTGCAATGCGCTCCAATAAGAATACGATGGCAAAGCCCAAAATCATTAACAAAATAACCCAAATCAAGAAATCGTCCCCAGCAGTATAGTTTGAAGGGAGTACATTCTCCTGCAAAAAAGGCACTTCTTCGCCATGACTATTTGTGCGGTATTGAAGTGTTTTTTTCCAAGGCCAAACTTTATTCAGCGAGCCAACCATAAATCCTGTGAGTAGTGCGAAAGTAACGCTACGGAATTTTTGGAACATCCACGACAAAACATGTGAAAAGCTCAATAAACCCACCAAACACCCTGCGGCAAAAACACCTAATACCAAAATATTGAGGTCTTTGACTGCGCCTGTGATGTAGGGATACAAGCCCATCAACAACAAAATAAAACTCCCTGAAATCCCTGGTAAAATCATTGCACAAATCGCAATTGTTCCTGCCAAAAATATGAACCACAAATCGGTAGGTGCTTCAGCAGGGGCAAGTA
>JBGCDY010000247.1:0-4298 GCA_045105835.1 Chitinophagales bacterium | reverse complement strand
TTGTTGGTTCGCAAACTTCAAAAGCTTCAAGAGGAGGCAGTGAACAAGCACAAAGAAGCGCAACAACAATACAGTCAAGGTGCTACACAAAGCCAAGGCTACCAACAAACTTCTAGCCAACAAAAAGGAAATGTCACCATTACGGTAGACCCTAAAAAACATTCCTCCAAAGCTCATTTTGATGATGGTGAGTATATTGACTATGAGGAAGTGAAGTAGTTTTTACGGCTGACGGTGGACGACTGACGTTTTGCAGTAGAGGCTTGGTACTGGAATCTGCTTCAACTAAAACCTCTGCGTTTTTGTGTTTAAAAAAAATCTTTCTGTTTCTGTGTTCAGAATCCGCTTCAACTGTTGTCGAGGTTTGCAACCGTCGACAAAGTTTTGCTATTCAATATGTTCAAATTGCAGTTTTGTCAGCCAATCATTTTCTTCAAGACTTAATTTGTTTTATTTTGCAGCAAAGCAAAATATCAAACAATGAAGCATTTATACTCCTGTTTAATTCTACTTTTTCTTATTTCCCCTTTACTTCAAGCACAATCCAATGTCAATGGCACTTTTGACAGCTTTGAAGATTTCTCTACCATTACCAAAATGCCCTTTACCATGCCCGATGGCGTGGAATTGATGACCGATGTGTATTTGCCCATCACCAGTGATTCTCTGGTTTTGCCGCTTGAATTAGAAGGCATTGGAGAGATTTCATTGGAGTTGATACCCAAAGGAATTCAGTGGGTTGTCTATGACAGCATCGAAAACGAACCCAATCCCAATCCTTATCAATTGCCCTTTATTTTCCTTCGCACACCTTACGATAAAGACACCGAAGAAGGTGGTTTTGTGGCGAATATATTGGGCTATGGTTTTGCGATTCAAGACCTTAGAGGGCGTTACGAATCCGAAGGAGTTTACTTTCCGATGTACAGCGATGGTTGGGAAAAAAATGCCTATCACCCCGAATACAGTCATGCAGCGGATATTACGGATTTATCAAGTCCCTTCAATGGCAACAAACACGAAGACGGCTACAACAGCGTGCAATATTTGGTCAATGATTTGACAGGGAGTTTTGATTTGGATGGAGATGGAACAGCCGAAACGACTGCTCCTTTCTGCAATGGAAGTGTGGGAATGTTGGGTGGTTCTGCTTTGGGAAATACCCAATACCAAGCTGCTGCTGCCCGCAAAATCAATCCCAACGAGAAAGGTTTGAAGTGCTTAGTGCCTGCCGTAGCGACCAACGAACACTTCAACAGTACGGCATACAACAATGGTGTTTTGCGAGAAAGTTTGGTGAGGGGTTGGCTGTATGGTCAAATTGTGGATTTGGAGGATGAGTTTATTGACATAGACGATGACCTTCAAAACGACATCCATACTTCGGCAGACTACAATCTCGAAAATGAAAACCAAGTTGCAGAGTTGTGTGTGGAATATTCGAGCGAATATCAGTTTGAAGGAAATGTAGCGAGTGCTTATCCCAATAGCATTATGAGAAGTGATTTTGATGCAAGTCGTGCGCCTGTTGATTCTGAAGGTTTGAGCGATGCAAATGGTTTGTACAGTCGCTACTCCAATATGGAAGTGCCGATGTACCACCTTTCGGGCTGGTGGGATATTTTTGTGAGTGGACAAATCGACACCTACAACCGCTTGATGAACAACTTGAGTGAGGAGGATGGCAACAAAAAATTCCAGAAAATCGTGATTGGCCCTTATGCCCACCAAACGCTTGGCAGTCGCACTACGGGCGACCAGATTTACAAGGAAAATGTAAACGATGTCTTCAATGCCGACTTTTCCAATATCAACATTGACAATGTAAATGTTGAAGAATTGCTGCAATCGGAAGTCGCACTTTGGTATCGACAACATTTGAATTATCGACAGGGTTTGGGCGAGCCGAAAGTTCGGATTCCAGAAAGTCAGGTTTGGCAAGAAACGACCTTTGGGGATGTGAGAGTGCCTTCGGAAGATTATTATGTGGGCTTGATGGATATGCTCAATTTTTTGTCGGGCAAAGCTGAACTACCTGCCATCAAATTGGAGTTGAACAGCCCTTTTGGGGTGACTCCATTGGAGTTTCCGATTCCGCAATTGACCGAACCTTTGTTGGATATTCCTGGAGAAGCCTTGTCGCCGATTGCAGAGCGAGATTTTAGTGATGTACCCAATTTTAGATTTTACGTACCTGGACCTTTGAATGATGGTATTGCAGCGAATGAAAATGTGGGAAATTATTGGTTTTCGTCCGATGTTTTTCCGCTGACGAGAACAGAAGGTGTGGAGTATGAGGAATTTTATTTGCATGAAAACCAAAGCATCAATGCAGAAATGCCGAGTGAGAATGAAGGCATTTTGTTTTATACCCACGACCCCAATAATCCTGTGATGACTACTGGAGGTGGCAATATGTTGGTCAGAACTCCCAACAACAGCCGCAACAGTCAGGGACAGATGAACTTGGCAAATCCTGCTTGGTCGAATTTGACGATGAACAACGAGGGCGTGCTGCAATTTACGAGCGAAATTATTGAAGATTCACTGACGATTATGGGCTATCCCAAAGCCAAAATTTATGCAGCTTCCAATCCAGATGGGGCAAGTTCGGGCTTGACAGATACGGACTTTTTTGTGCGGATTTTGGATGTTTATCCAGATGGTAGAGAGCTGTTTGTGGTAGAAGGGGCGGTCAATGCAAGGGGGAGGGAATATGCCCGTTCTTTGGCGGATGGTGCAGAAAACATCAATGCACCGTTTTCGAATATCAACATTGGAGAAGTGTATGAATATGAGTTTGAGTTGTTGCCGATTGCCTATACGTGGGGTGCTGGTCACCAAATGAAAGTGTTGATTAGCAGCAGTAATTACAACCGTTATCAGGTGAACGCAAATGTGCCGATTGAAGAAGGTGAGTTTTTCCGTCGCCAACCGAATGATGGCAAAACCTACAATTTTGATGGTGTGGAAATGTCTCCAAGAACTGCCACCCAAAGTATTTATTTTTCACCGAATGAACCGACCTCTATTTCTTTGCCCATCTTCAAAGGTGTGGATGTAGCGATTGACGATACACCAGTTGAAGATTTGGCGGTTCGTATTTACCCCAATCCTGCCAGTTCTCATTTGCAGATTGAAGCCGAAAAAAGCGGTGCTTACCATTTGACGATTCGCAATTTGATGGGGCAGATTTTGTTGCAAAAGGATTTTGAGAATCGTGTGGAGGTGGATTTGAAGGGATTAGCTGTAGGAATGTATTTGGTGGAGGTGAATGGAGAGGATGGGAAAATGGTGGAGAAGGTGGTTGTGAGGTAAATTTTAAGGTAAATTGGGCGAAAATTTAAGGCGCTGTATATGAATGAAGTTAGGTGTGGGGTTTCCATTTCAATAATTTCACCCCAACCATCCCTTCAATAAATACCCCAATCCAATTCCCAAATAATTTCCGACAGCATAACCCATCAGCCCAGTTGCCATACCCGAAAAAACGAGTTGTTTGTTGTTGATAACACTGGCGACTTGTCCCACAAAAATAGGCCCCATGATGGCTGCCGTTGAAGTAATCATCACGGTGTCTCGGTCAATTCGAAATAGGGCAGCGAGGGCAAAATGTAGCAAAATAGCAAAACCCATTACACAAAGGGTGAACAATAGAATCGTGCCTCCTTCTTCTACCAGTTTGGAGAAATCTGCCAACATTCCAATGGCTACACAAAAAATCAACAAGATGTATTCTCCTATTTCAAAGCTGCCTTTGATTTTGCGAACCTTGGGCGAAAGCGAAGCCAATATACTGAAAGTGGTTAGAGATAAAATAATCAAAACGATGTTGTCCAATCCACCGCTTAGACCATAAGTGATGCCTACCGATGCTGCAATGATGCAGAGTGTCAAACCGATGGCTTGCAGAAAAGAAAGGAGGCTTGGTGTTTTAGAAGAAAGTTGTTGGATGGGTGATTTGCTTGATTGAGTAATTTGGGCTTCCGAAGATTGGAATGTGGGGAAGAATTTGGCGAGTAGGGTAGGAGCGAAGGAACTGAGGAAAATGATGTAAAAGGCACCTCCAACGGAATCGGCTGCATTGAGCAAAATAAAGGTCGATTCTCCTGCTTCCAAAGCCAAGCCAATGGCATTGAGATTGGGTGTACCGCCTGTGTAAACGCCTACCAACATGGCTGATAATTGCCATGCTTCTCCCACCTTATCCTGAAAAAGGAATGCCATCAAAGTTGAACTCACCAAGCCTGCTACAATGCACAAGCCGAAGGATAAAACAGTATTTTTTGCATTTCTGA
>JBGCDY010000246.1:0-2117 GCA_045105835.1 Chitinophagales bacterium | reverse complement strand
CTTGTGGTATGGGGGGCTGGACATCGGGGCAAAAAAATCGCCCGTTTGTTGGCAGAAAATAGGGTGGCTTTTGAATGGTTTTGTGACAATCCCAAAAAGATTGGACGGGAAATATATGGCACTTATTTGCAGGAGCTTTCAGGGCTGTTTGAGAGAGAACAATCGCAGGTGATGGTGTCGATTAGCTCTTTTCACAAGCCCGAAATGATTCAGGCTTTGATATTGAAGTATGGGCAGCATGGGTATTTTAGGTTTGCTTGATTTGGGGGGAGACATTAAATCGAGTTGTGCCTTTAGATTACTCAGTAACGGCGGTTTCAACCGCTGACACGTCCTGCAAGACAGCCTCTTATTTTCTTTGAAGAATAACCTGAGAAGAGATGATTTTCGTTAAATATAGACTATTTGTACACTATATTTGCAGCGGTTAAAACCGCCGTTACCGAAAAAAGATTTAAAGGGACACCTCGAATGAATTCATGGGTTAAGAATGGGGCTTAAAAAGATATCGGATACCTTTTTTTGCAACAAAAAATCATGTTGTGATGTTTTAAATACATGTGTAAATTATACGATACCTGCCCTCCAAAAAAATATCAGAGAACCGAATTTCTTAACTGAATACCGTGGAACAAAAGTTTCTTAATTATGACCTCATTACTAACATAACATCCCCCAACTCCCTTCAAAGGGGGAATCCACTAATAATCAAGCAATTCCCTCTTTGAAGGGGGACTAAGGGGGATGTAAATGCAGAATTTAGGGCATAGACAGGTGTTAAATAATTTATGTTCCACAGTATTAAATACCGTGTAAGAGAAATAGTTTAATATTTTAACAGCATGGCTGCGACACCATTTGTAGAACTCATTCCAAATAAGATTTTCACAAGGAGCGTAGCCCATAGCCATTAAGATAAAAAAAAATCTTGTTTATTAACCCTGAAAGGGTTTTAGCAATAGCACGGGGCAACGCCCTGTGGATTAATTATAAATGTACATTAGCCCTGAAAGGGCGAAAGCATTCAGCTACCCTCTTTGCTTTCGCCCTTTCAGGGCTAGCATTCCCTTTTTTTGCTTCGTAGGGCGATGCCCCACGCTATTGCTTTTGCCCCTTTGGGACATCTTACACCTCTTTCTGCTTCTTAGCTTGATGGCTATGGGCGATGCCTCGACACCGCAGAAAGCCAGTCATTTCTAATCAGCTATTTAGAAGGTTAAAATACAAATAATTCCTCGTATTTGAGCTTCCTTTAGTCCAACAAGGTCAAATGTGAATTATCACAAAAAGGACCTTTTTTTTTTTTTTTACAATTACACAATTTCACAGTACCCGTTCTTTGGGCTTCAAAAAGCAAAGGTTTGAACTTAGAACCATGGTGCATACCATCGCAAAAAGGTTGCGTCTTGCTTTTGCCGCATTGACACCAAAGATACTTTTCTCCTTTCGTCAATTCCACCACTGCCGCTTCAGGAACAGCCGTACTGTTTTTTTCAAAACCTCTTGAAATTTCACTTTTAGGGTCATCCGCAGCGACCAAAGGGTATAGGTAAGCAGCTTTCCAATGTTCCTTAGGATCGGTTTGAAGACCGTATTCTGTCGGAAATTGACGGGTAAATTTTGCCGTACCAAATAGTTGGTCCCAAATCGAAAACATATTTCCGAAGTTTCCATTAGGGTCACTGACACTGTCTTTCATAGATTTGCCGTGATGTGCATGGTGAAAAGCAGGAGTAATAAAGATGTGTTCCAATACAAAAGCCAAAGGGCTGAGAATTTTGTGTTTGTAGATAAACGAATCCCACTTGATAGTACTGTGCGAGCCAATAATCACCAATTGCTTCAAAATCAAACCCAATGCCACTCCCTTTGCACCTCCCAAAAAGGTCACAATGGCAATCCACCAAATATTGGGCATCAAAAGATAGTACAATGCAGCATTTCGATAGGAAATAAAAAAGCCCATTTCTTCTGCCTGATGATGTGGGCGGTGTAGTTTCCACAAAAACTCGTATTCATGTGCCGAACGATGGTACCAATATTGGAGTAAGTCGTCAATGAAAAGGTAAAAAGGCAACATTGCCCACAGACTCCAATGACCCAACATCGAATGATAT
>JBGCDY010000245.1:0-2282 GCA_045105835.1 Chitinophagales bacterium | reverse complement strand
GTTACAGGCAATCCCGTTTCTTTTGAAGCCTTTTTGAGCCATCTCAAAGCAGGGCTTCCGATTCCTTCAAAACTGTTTGGACGGGTACGTGGCTTCCAAATACCTGCCCTCAAAAGATGTACTTTTTGCTTCGATAAACGGTGAGCTGTCTCCAAAACTTGTTCCTGTGTTTCGGCACTACATGGACCACTGATTAACAAAGGTTCTTGTCTGCTCAACCCCAAACCCCATTCTTCCATTGGGGTGATATTCAATTTTACTTGCATGACTTTACAATTTTATTTTGAGTAATATTTTTTTGTTTTTTGATGATTCTCATTTCAAAAATGGCTTCACAAAACCTATTTCATAAGAATTTGATTTTGAGGTCTATTTTTAATTTTGATTCTCATTTTGATTTTCATTCATTGATTACTTCAATATCTTCCGAATATCGTTTGCAGATTCCATCATCTTTGCCAATTGGTCAATCTCTCCCTGCTCAATGTGCCAACGCCAAAGCAACAGATTTTTGACATAGGTATTGATGACTTCCATGATATTATCTGCGTTCTGCTCGAATATTTGCGACCACATTTCGGGGGAACTTTTTGCCAAACGAACAGTTGAGGCAAAACCACCACCTGCCATATTGAAGATATTTGCCACACTCTTTTCCTTCTCCAAGACCGTGCTTGCCAAGATAAAAGAGCTGATGTGTGAAACATGTGAGACATACGCTGCATGAACGTCGTGTTCGGCTGCATTCATTTCAATCACTTTCATTTTCAAGCGACTGTACATAAACCCAACTGTGTGTTTTGCCTCTGGAGTGCTGTCCTCTGCATTGCACAAAATAGCTACTTTGCCATCAAACAAGCCTCGAATCGCAGCCTTTGGGCCAGAATATTCTGTACCCGCCATCGGGTGGGAAGCTACGTATTGACCTCTTTTGGGGTGATTTTCGACAGCTTTTACCAGTTTTTCCTTGGTCGAACCCATATCCGTTACTACTGCACCTTCTTTTATACAATCCAAAACTGTCGGCAATAGTTTTACAATCGAATTGACAGGAATCGCCAAAATCACCATATCCGCCAAACTTACAGCTTCTTCCAAATCCATGATTTCGTCCACCAGCTTCAATGCCAAAGCCTCTTCAATGTGCTTGGAATTATTGTCCACACCAATCACTTTTTGAGCAAAACCCCGTTCTTTTAAGTCCAAGCCCAAAGAACCGCCTATCAATCCCAATCCTATAATCGTTGTAACCATTTTATTAACTGCTTGCTTGACCAATCATTTGCTTACTAAATACTTTCAATCTGTTTTTGGCTTCGTCCAATAATTCCAGTGAGCTGCAAAGCGAAATCCGCACATACCGTTCGCCTGCTGTACCGAATATAAATCCTGGGGTCATAAATACATTCGTCTCATACAACAATTTGTCTATCCATTTTTCCACAGACCTCACACTATCAGGCACTTTTGCCCACACAAACATACCCACTTGATTGGAGGTATATTTGCAGTCCAATAAGGTCAATATTTCACAAGCCTTCTTTTTTCTAAGCGCATATTCTTCATTTTGAAGCAAATGCCATGCTTTAGAATTGTTCAAAGCTTCAATTGCAGCCTTTTGAAGTCCCAAAAACATCCCCGAATCCATATTGCTTTTCACCTTCAATATCGCCTTCAAATAATCACTTTTACCCAAAACCATTCCTATTCGCCAGCCCGCCATATTGTGCGACTTGCTCAATGAATTCAGTTCAATTGCCACCTCTTTTGCGCCATCTATTTCTAAGATACTTTTGGGTTTATCGTTCAAAACCAAGCTATAAGGATTGTCGTTCACAATCAAAATACGGTGCTTTCGAGCAAAGGCAATTAAGCGTTCAAACAATTGATAAGAAGCATTTGCGCCTGTGGGCATATTGGGATAATTGACCCACATAATTTTTACTCCCGTCAAATCCATCTGCTCCAATGCTTCCCAATCAGGTTCCCAAGAATTTCCTTCCAACAAATCGTAAGGCAATACATTCGCTCCCAGTAGTTTTGATACAGAAGAATAAGTCAAATAGCCAGGATTTGGCACCAAAACGCCATCGCCTGCATTCAAAAACGCCATCGAAATGTGCATGATTCCTTCTTTAGAACCCATCAAAGGCAATACCTCAGAATTGAAGTCCAAGTCCACATCGTAGGTCTTTTTATACCAATTCACAATGCCTTCTCGCAGTTCGGGAATCCCCATATAGCCTTGATAACCATGTACCGTTTTCTTTTCGGCAGTATTC
>JBGCDY010000244.1:0-9315 GCA_045105835.1 Chitinophagales bacterium | reverse complement strand
GAAAAACCCATTCTCCCCTTCAATTGCCCCCATTCTTTGTGCTCCAAATTGAGTTCCAATTGTTGGGATTGAAGGTCTAGGTCTAAGGAGGGAATTTCAGAACGATTGCCTCTGCGAATGTCAAATTCTTTGCGGTTGTCGAACTGAAAGGCATATTGAAGCTGGAGTTTCCCCCATTTTTCACTTCGCCAATAGGCATTCATTTTGGCGAGGTGGTGGCTCACCTGCTGTTTGGGGTTGAGAATATCGTAGTTAAAATCTTCGGTAAACAGGGGGATTTCTCGCTCCAATGCAGCTTCTAAGTCTGGTAAGTTGCCGATGTGTGAACCTCTCAAAATTCCGAGTTCGGTATTGAAGTAGCTGTAAAAGAGTTCGATTCCGTAGCGGTATTTTTTGAAGCCCAAGGCTGCCGAAGCATTTTTTTCATGCATGGCTGTATTGGTAAGGCTGTAATTGGGGGTGTGAAAATCACCCGTTTTTTTGAGCGTACCTTGCAGCCTCCAAGCCAAGCCGCCTTGTTTTGAAAGTCTTCCTTCCAATTGGGCAGAGGCAATTCCTTGCCGCCCATTGCTCATTCCCACCAAATTCACTTTGCCTCTAAGTCCACCTGTAATCGGCAAAGGCGCAGGCTCGACCAAGACGACTCCACCAATGGCTCCTGCCCCATACTGAACGCTGGCAGCTCCTTTGATTACAGTCAGTTTTTCGGCAATGAAAGGGTCGATTTCGGGTGCGTGTTCTGCTCCCCACTGTTGTCCTTCTTGGCGCACTCCATTGTTGAGCATCAAGATTCGATTGCTGTGCAAACCATGGATAATGGGTTTGGAAACGGTGGGGCCTGTTTGGAGGCTATTGACTCCTGCTATTTTCATCAATGCTTCTCCAAGCGACTTGCCCTTCATTTGTTCGAGTTCCTTGGCTTTGATGCTGTTTTTGGTCATGGTAGCCGCCAACTGGTCTTTTTTGCCCGTTACCTTGATGGTTTCTAAGATTTCTTCGTGGTGCTCGGTGACAAAGTTTTGGAGGGTGTTTTCTTGGATGTGGAGTTTTTTGGTGACGGGTTCACAGCCAATATGGCTGGCGGTAACGGTATAAGTGCCTTTGCAGATTCCTTCGATTTGGTAACTTCCTAAACTATCGCTGACGACTCCTTTTTGCAGCTCTTCAATGTAAATAGTGGCAAAAGGCAAGGGCTGTTGGTCGTGTTCGTCAATGACCGCTCCTGATAAGGTATGGTGGCAGTCTGGATTTTGGGCTTCAAGGGGGGTATTGAAGTGAAAGCACAGGATTGTGCCTAAGAAATGAATGAAGGAAAAAGTGTTTTTCATGTTTGGTATTTATGCAACAGTGTTGCAAATATAGGTTATTGAAATTGTTTTTGCAACAGTGTTGCAAAAAAACTGGATACAGGGTTGAGGTGTGTCAATACAATTTTGAAGTTTTAATGGAGATGCGCTCAGTACTTATTCTGAAATCGAATAGATTGTTAGAATAAGGAAAAAACAGATAGGCATGGTTTTTTGGTAGTATGGGATGAATGTATCTTGCTCGACAAATTTAGACTTTACTCAATTGTACAAGTAGGCGGAATGCATCAAATTTTGGACAAAAAATATTGGTATATTTGTAAAGAAGCATGTATTGACTTATTTCATTTTAAAAAAAATCGTGCAAATTGTCCAAAAAGCCCTTCTAATTGAGTCTAAATTAATGTGATGATAAAGTGTCGGTACATTGATTTAAGGGATTTAGCAAATAATAGCCTACGCATTTTACTCGTTCTTTTTCCTTTTAGATGCGTTAAAAATTATTTGCGTAGCCTATTTATTTCTATCTCCTTAATATCCCCGAAAATGTTTTAATTTCTTATGATAAACAATAAATCAAATACGATGCCTCTACTCATCCAACAAAGTAAGCACTTGTTGGTCCGTCTTTTTGACGTGTTTGTTGGTGATGGCTATTTTGAAGTATCAGAGAGGCAGAAGATATTGAAGGAGCTGAGTCGCCGTTTAGAAATAGAATTTCCTATTTTTCTAAAAAAACAAGGAGTTCCTTTGCCTACCTCTAAAAAAAGTCTTTTTATAGCATTGGCTTCTAAAATATGCGGGGATTTGGCTGATTTAAAAATGATGAAAACGCAATCAAATCGTTTGGTCATCAAATACAAAACTTTGGTCAATAAACGTGTGAAACATTTTGTGCTTTCAGGTACGATTGCCAAACATGATGCGGATGAGTATGTGCAGGCAGTGTGCGAACAATTGTTGTTGAAGGTGAAAAAGGGGGCTTTTTTGAAGTTTACAGAGCAAGCAAGGGTCAGTACTTTTATGCGGACGGTGATTGACAATCTTCTCAAATCGGAACTAAAGGCAAAACATCGCCGTCAAAGTGGGGATACAGGTTTGGAGGGTTTGTACAATATTTCTAATGATGACATAGATGTAATGCAGTTGCAGCACAATGCCACTTTTCAACAGCATGTAAAATTGCTTCGTGCAGCATTTAAAGGATTCCCAATCGAAGACAGGCAAAAATTGGAATTGAGTATCAAGGTCATGTACCGTATTCTATTGAATAGCAGAGATATTCGACCGCCTTACTTGAATTGTGCGGATGATTTGTTGGTAGAAATCTTGAGCATATTTGGCATTCCTTATGCTACGATTCCGAAGGGTGAATTGTATGAAAAACTGGCTTGGACAATCAATGAATTACATCCCAATAAACAGAAAATGGCAGTAAGTGCTTTGCGAAAATGGTTTGACCGTAGGCTGCAATTGTTGTGGACGGTGGTGTTTAAGCGACAGATAAATGTGAAAGAAAAAAAGATTTTGGATACTTATTTTGAATTGGTCGTGTATTCCTGTTATGATAAAATTGGTCAGGAAGATTAGGCATTAAGTGAGTGAGAAGACAGAAAAGGGATGGGAGATGTGAGACTTCAAATTTCTTAGGGTCAAAATATTAACAACCTTATTGATTGAAGTTGATTTTGTCCTACTACTTAGGCAGTTTCAACTAATAAATACGTCATTTATGCGTGTACCTTTTTTCGTTATACTTCGGTAAAAAGCCTCGCCATAGCCCTGCTATGTCTGCGTTTTTTGCCTCGTCTAACAAAAAAATATTTCCGCAAAATTGCCTATTTATTAATTTAAAAATGCCTTAGTAACGGTAAAAAAATAACCTGAACGATTTTTTAGCTAACATACCCCAACCCCTTTCAAAAGGGGAATTAAGATGTTCAAGTTATTTTTTTCTTATTACTTAATGAATGAAAATTAGGGTGAAGGTTAAAACTAAACAGGCTATTGTTGTTTTGGTATAATGTGTCTCGCTACTCAGGCGAATTTAAACTCAATTTGATGGTCATAATTTGTTTTTTGCAATGAAAAAATTGTTGTTTTGATTTGCGTTGGTTGAATTTATAAAAACGATGGATAATTTACAAGATATTTACTTTGAGGAAGATGGTGAGTTGAATTCAGTAGGAATGGCACTCTATGTAGATGCCATGAGGCTGCAAAAGGTGGATGATTTACCTGCTGTTTTTCACGATGCTATCCTCCAACATCCAGATATTTATTCCGAAATTGTACGGATGTATATCGTATTGGAAGGTGAGGAATTGGAGGCACCGCACCCTTTCTTTGACAAGAAGGAATTGTCTCTTCCTAACAGTGCGGATGAGTTGGATGATTTTCTTCAAAATATTATTTTGGAGGCACTCAAAGAGGCTGCAATTCCGAACCCTGATTTGGAGCGAAAGGTAGTGAGTGTGGTGAAATCTGGTTCTTCTTTCAAGGTACAGAAACCTACTTCTGATGCGCTGTGTGTTGGCAAAATCCAGTTTGAATGGGAGGGGACATTTAAGAAAAAAATGCGCTTGTTTTTGCAAGATTCAAAGGGTAAGTTTATAGGAAATTTTCAGGTTGCTCCTGGTGAGAATGCCTATACAGTAGATTGTTCGGATTACCAGTCAGGTTTGTATTATTGGACCATGACTGTGGATAGGAATACGGTGATCGGCAAAATATATGTGTCTTCTGGTGAGGATACCTTGAAGGTGATGCGGGCGAATCAATCGTAAATTTAAGTAAGGAGTCAGGAAACCTGGAAAGACAAACTGGCTATATTGGAGGAAATGAAGTCAGATTTTGAAGCAGAAGGAAACCTTGACTTATGGGAGTACAGATATGCCAATTGGGGCGATGATAAATATGCTCGTTTTTTGTATGAAATTTGGGTGTAAAGAAGGATTGGCTTCTTGTGCTTCAATATCAAAATAATCCCATACCTCCCAAAAATCAAAGACACAAACAACTCACTTAATATTCTAAGTGACAACGAAAAAATAAGTTGAACATTTGAGATAAAGACTTTTGAAGTTTTTTCTTTGAAGAGGGTTGATTTTCATTGTAATCGAGCACCTTTAAAACAAAACTTCAAAAGTCTGATTGTAGGAGTTATTTTTTGCCCCTTACTAAGTTATTTAATTCCTACTTGGAAAAACACCTTGTATGCAGATAATATACTTCAACTGCGCTCCGTTGGCACTCGAAGAAGAGGAACTGGGAGTATAAGTCGGTTGGACATCATAAGTGCTTTTGCCCTCGACCAATTCAATATGACAAACTTCTTTTTTGCCATGCCTGAAAGCCCATACTTGCTTCAAACCTGAAGCAATCTTCCAAGTTTTACCTGGTTCGATACTGCCATAAAAGGTTGGTTTACCGTTCCAATCCAACCAAAATGCAGATACTTCTTGCCTGGTTTTGTTCACAAATTCAACGTTGACTGACTTTCCTCCAGAAATGGATTTTTTGGGTGTATTGTTGCTACTTGTTGAAGCCGTATTCGTAGAGCCAGATCGTGGACCTTGTAAATTAGGTAATAAAAAATTGGTTCGCCCATCACCACCATAAGTTGTTCCCAAAATAGAGAACAGAGCTTGATTTTTTTGAATAGATACTTTTTGCCCCTCACAAAAAACCCAGCCTCTTGGTGCAAAATTGCCTGCAAAAAGTCGGACTTCTCCAATAAAACCCTCTTGTTGTGCAGAGGCATTGAAGCTATTGAAAGAAGCGAAAGTCAGAAGAAAAATTAAGAATATCGTTCTCATAAGAAATGAAATTTTAAGTGTTTTTTATACCTGTTCTCTTTTAGACGATATTGCATGAGTACTTCCGACAAACATTTACTATTTCTTTTGAGGGCTGTCTGAATTAGGCTCCAATCAAGGCATAACCCGCCCAATCCTCTGGCGTTTTCAAGTTTCGAGAAATTAACTTCAATTTTGCTTTCCGCAAGGCACTTGCATAATCCTCGCCTTCAAGGATATGACCAAACAAAGCCTTCACCAATTCCCCACTCGATTCATCAGGAATATCAAAATGGGTGAAAATGATGTTGGAAGCTCCTGCATACAAAAAGCCCCGATTAATCGCCATCATGCCTTCTCCTGCAATCAGTTTCCCCACTCCACTGCTGCAACTGCTCAAGACGACTAAATCAGCATCCAATTGGAGGTGATAGGCTTCGGAGGTATGGAGGAGATAGGAGTTATAGGTATCCGATACTTCGCCCTTTGAAGCCAAATAAATTCCCGAAAGCCCTGCATTTTCATCCTGTGCATATCCATGTGTAGCAATCAAAACATACTTGTGCTTAGACGCATTTTCAAACAAGTTTTCCTTATTCGCAGAAGCATACAAAAAAGCTTGTGCATCTAATTCTTTCGCTTCAAAAAGTTGGAAAACTTCTTTTACCTCATTCTCTGTATTCGGCAATTTAGACAAAGCTTTTTCTCCTGCTCGGTTGGAGCGCATGACTTTGGTTTGTCCTTTTCTACTCCTCAAAGCAAGTTGTGTATCTTCCGAACCATTGAAATTGACTGGCGCAAAACCCACAAAACTGGCTTCTTGTGATGGTTTTTGTTCTTGACGGGCAACACTGTGTAAGAGCATGGTAGCGGAATAATGGTAGCTAATTTCGTAGTCTTTGACTAAATAAGGGAGTACCGAAAAGTCAGGATGTCGAATGATTGTTGCACGAATTTCTGCATTTAGTTTTCGGGTATCTACTAAGGCATCAAAGGATAAAGTGCTCAATTGTTCGTGTGGAATGATGATGAGTTTTCTACTCCCTGTTATGCCATCTAATACGGATTTAAGCAGTAGGTCAAACAATACACCTGCTGTGTTCATGTATTCCTCTACATCTGCCAAGGTAAAGGCGGTTTGGAAATCTTCAAGAAGTTCAGAGAAATTGGAAGGTTTATCTATAGTGTGGATTTGATAGTCATTGGAGAGCTTGCCCCGAAACCTCGGGGTGATGACGAAGATGTAGATGGTTTCTTTGGCGATGTGGTAAGAAATCAGTGCTGCCCCATCAATAGCGAAGGATTTAAATCCCTCGTTATTGATGGATATGGAGGCAAGGTATTTTTGAACCTCCTCCACCGAAGCTGTTTCTACTGCATATTTCAATTGATAATATTCGGGATAATCGGCTTCAAATCGTTCAATGAGTTCGTCGTATTGTTGTTTGTAGTCAAAGTATTGGCTTTGGAATTTAGAGAGCAGTTTATCATCTTTTTCATCTCCTTTCGCTTCTTGTGTGGCAATGCTTTTGCTGAGATAGTTGAGTTCTATTTTGAGTTGTTTTTCTTTCTTCAATAGTTCTAAGGGAATATTGGAGGAGGATTTGGCTTCGGAGTCTTTGAGGCTTGAAAGGAGAAGGATGGCTTTGGATTGTTCGGTGAAGTCGAAAACGAGGGTTTTGCAGCCTTGTACGGTGTAGGGAATATTAGTGAATTCGGCGTGTTGGGGGATTGAAGGTAATTGGTTGTAAACTTTAGCCGTTTTTAAGGCTATTTTGATGGCGAGATTGTAGGTTTTGGCTGCTTTTTCTGATAGAGTGTGCTTAGAGCCTTCGGCTTTGTAGCTTTGGCGGATATCGGTAATGAGTCCTGTGGCAAGTTGTATGGTGGAGAGGGCGGCTTGGAGGTCTTTTGTATTTTGGTTTTGATGGGTATGGCGTTCGAAAAATGTTTGGGCTTTCTGTGCCAGTGTTTCCAGTAATAAATAGCCACCTTTGCTATTTTGCAGAATAGGGTTTTGATAGATATTTTCTTTATCAAAAGACGCAATCAGAATAATAATTGCTTGTTGAACGTGATTGATGGCTAGAGTATAATGTCTTTTAGATAGGTGACATTTACCTAAGCTATTGTGACAAAGTGCTACATCGGGGTGATCTTCGCCTAATAATCTTTTACGGAGTTCTAATGCTTTCTTTGAGTAGAGAATCGATTGTTTATGATTGCCCACCAAATAAGAGGAGAGGCTAAGGTTGTAAAAACTGGTTGCGATTGCTGGATGCTCATTCCCCAAACATTTAATCAATATTGCGTGGGATTCTTGAAGATATGTATTTGCTTGGTCGAAATCGTTTTTTTCAGCGTACCAATTTCCAAGATTTTGTAATATACCTGCAACACTTGGATGATTTCTACCTAAAAAATGTTGGTAAATGTTTAATGCTTGTTTACTATGGAAAATGGCATTCTCATTGTCTTTTTTCTTATTGTAACAATTACCTATCTGTGTCAAACTTCTTGCAATATCGAGATGATTACTGCCCCAATTTTTTTTGTTGATATGCAATGCTTCTCGGTGGTAATCAAGTGCGTGGTCATAATCTCCTTTTCCTGTATATGCTGAACCTATATTGTCCAAACTTGAAGCTATTTTTAAGTGCACTTCAGTACCAAATAGTTTTCTGCGAATTCTGAGTGCCTTTTGAAAGGCATCAATAGCTCGTTCATAATCGCCTTTATAATGAAAACAAACCCCAAGATTGTTCCAACTATCAGTGATGTGCACATGTGCTTCACTAAATAATGCTTCCCGAATATGCAATGCTTTTGTATGATATCTAATAGCTCTATTGTAATCCCCTTTATAATCGAAACAAATGCCAAGATTGTTCCAACTTGCAGCTACTTCTGAATGGTCTTCGCCTAAATATTTTCTGCGAGCTTCGAGTGCTTTTTCGAAATAATCCTGAGCTTGATTGTACTTCCCTACTAAACAATAGCAAGTTCCAAGATGGTTGTAATTTTCTATAATCTCAGTATGTTCTTTATTCAAATGCTTTAGAGCAGTTTGTAAAAACTGTTCTAAATGTTTTATCCCTTCACGAAGATTGCCCAAGCTTTTATAATTCCACCCTATCTCATTCCCTGCCTTCAACCACTTTTCCCATTCTTTCCATTTTTGATAGATTTCGTTTGCCTTCTTCAATACAGTATTTGATGCATCATATTTTCCCTCTCCATTCAGCTCTTTCCCCTCCTCAAAATACTTCGCCGCCAACTCCAATTCTCTTTCTTTAGACATGATTCCTTTTTTTTAGATAAAAATAGTGATTTGCCATCAAAATACGTTTTTTTGGGGAGCTAATAAATACAAAAACATCCCATACTTTGTAGAAAGCATGGGATGTTTTTTCAGCACCTCGCAGTAGTAGAAGCTATTTTTTAAAATCTTTTAAGTCTAATTCAAGCGAAATTATATTTTGAGTTGTTACTTCAACAGATTTGAACTGAAATATTGCAGTTCCTTCATGAACTCTTGGGTTAAACACCCCTGCACCAAACCCATAAGCAAGCATATTAAGCGCAGTGTCTCCTTCTCCATATGGCACAAGTGCAGTTGCTTCATAAACCGCTGTTATTATTACTACTGCTATTACTTTATCAGGCATGTTTTGGACACCTCCTACATACTTACCGTAAATGCCTTCACATTGTATAGGAAAATTGTTTGCAGCTACAGGAGGTAAATGTTTCAACCTTGTGTATTGTCCCACCCCTTCTTTGCGGCCATCCCCTAAAGAAGTTGGTCCAGAATAAGGGCCTACAGATTCATCTCCTTTCGACAAATCTCCCACCATTCCTAATCGCCAATGAAAGTCAAGAGGATTAACGCTATTTGCAAATTCAAAATTTTTCACAGTAGAAGAAAAGCTTGAACCCCATGTTTTTCCGACAGAAGCACTTGGTCCAGATGCTGATAACTGCCCACCCAATGTAAAACTCTCAGAAGTTGTATGAGTTCCCGATTGATTTTCATTTTTAGGGCTGTGCTGTAAAAGATCCATTCCTTCGGCTCCCATTCTAATACTTACTTTTTTCAAGTAAAAACCCTTTTCGTTTTTATGGTCTCTAAAACGTGCCATATTGATAGAAGAATTTTCCATCTTTAGGTAAAAATAATATTTACCTTCGTTATTGAAGTATGCTACTTC
>JBGCDY010000243.1:0-7953 GCA_045105835.1 Chitinophagales bacterium | reverse complement strand
GATGTTTATACGGCTGATATAGATGGCGATGGGGATATGGATGTTTTAGCCGTTTTTTTTTGGGGTAATAAAATAATTTGGTATGAGAATGATGGAAATGGTCAATTTGATACTGAAAACATAATTTTTGCTCAAGGTAATTGGGGGGAATCTGTTTATGCAACAGATTTAGATGACGATGGCGATATAGACGTATTGTCAGCTTCTTCATATGATGATAGAATAGCTCGATATGAAAATGACGGAAATGGCAATTTTAATCGAAAAAGCATTTCTGTAGAAGCAGACGGTGCTTCGTCTGTCTATGCCGCTGACTTGGATGGCGATGGTGATATGGATGTATTGTCTGCCTCTAAGGAAGACGATAAGATTGCCTGGTACAGGAATAATGGAGGAAATAGTTTTACAGGTGAAATCATTATTTCCACTAATGCAGAAGGTGCAAGATGTGTGTATGCTACTGATTTGGACGGGGATGGGGATATAGATGTATTGTCTGCCTCTAGGGAGGACGATAAGATTGCTTGGTATGAAAATCAGGGAATGGGAGAGTTTGGTAATGAAAAGATTATTTCTAATAAAGCAAAAGGGGCGAATTCTGTATATGCCGCTGATTTGGATGGTGATGGAGATATGGATGTCCTGTCAGCATCAGAAAATGATAGTAGGGTTACTTGGTATGAAAACAAAGGCGGAGGAGGTTTTGGTAGCTCTAAAGGTATTCTTTATTCAGTTGGGGCGAATTCTGTATATGCAGCAGATATAGACAGTGACGGCGATATGGATGTACTCTCTACCTCCAGTTATGAGAAGATTATTGCCTTGAAAAAAAACGATGGGAATGGAAAATTTAGTGAATTAGATATTGTCACTACTGATGTAAATGTAGGAAAATCTATTTATGCTGCTGATTTGGATGGAGATGGAGATCTTGATCTTTTATCCGCTTCTTCTTTAGATAATAAAATAGCATGGTATGAAAATTTAACTACTCTTAATATGGAGACTCTTATAAACAATTTACCTTGTATGGGGATATCAAATGGTTCTTTTCAGGTGAATTTATCTGGTGTGGGATTATATCCACCTTATGAATACACATGGTCATTGAATGATGGCGAAAAATTGGGAGGAGGAAATAGTAATAGTGAAAATTTTATTATTGAAAATTTATCAACAGGTAACTATGATATTACTCTTTCAAATGCCAATTCATTTACTATTACGAGTGAAGATCATTATTTAGGTACAATAATAGGCGATTTTTTTGAAGTTGTTGACATTGTAACGACCAATAGTAGTAATGGGCTTGAGAATGGATCTATTCAAATCAGTGTTAGTGGAGGTAATCCCGATTATACTTTTAATTGGTCGGGATCTGGTTCTGGTAGTCAGACTACAAACAACGCCAATTATATAATTGATAACCTGTCTTCGGGGGACTACAATGTTTTGGTAAAGGACAAGGATGGGAATAATTCTCAATATACTATTACTCTTTTGGATGAAACGGTGTCTTCTAATACCTGCAATAACCCATTGGATGTAGTGATTCTAAACGATGTTTCAGGTTCGGTAGATGCAATAGAGTATGCTGAATCCAAACAGTTTTTTATCGATTTTGCCTCAGCACTAAATATAGGAACAGGAGAGAGTGAGAGCCGAGCAGCAATTATTGAGTGGGCAGATACAGATGAAAGAAAAACACGTATTCCTTTAACGGGAATTTTAAGTGATATAAAGAATTATACGTCATACAATCGATTATATGATGGTGGTACAAACCCATTGTCGGCACTTAAATATGGGCGAAGTTATTTGGCTGCCAATGCCCGTTCTGATGCCACCAAAATATTGGTTCTTTCTACTGATGCAAAGCCTGACCAAGTGAGTGGTTCTTTGATTGCCTTATCCAAAGAATATCAAGCCGAGGGTTACATAATTGTTACAATTGCGTTTGATGAAGCGTATTCAGATGGTTTTGTCCGAAATATTCTAACAGAAACGGCTTCTATTCCACTTTTAGCTCCAGGAGCACCTGCTTATTCTCACTTAGACAATACATTGGCAAATTACATCGCGAATGTGTATGTTTGTCCAAGTGATCCAGGTAGTAGTAATACCGTTTACTTCAATAGGGACGGAGTTCTGGATATTATGGATTACACTCCAATTGATTTTTGTCCCAGTCCTGAAAATATTGAAGTAACTTTTAGAATAACAGCACAACAACAATTGGCTTTGCCTTCAGGTACTCCTGTTACTTTTTATTACAACAACCCTGAACTATTCAGTGCTACACAAATTTTAACTACATTTATTCCATGTTCGATTGAACCAGGGGCATCCGAAATATTTACTGTGATATTGCCTGTGAAGAGTGCTGCCAATATTTGGGGAGTATTGAATGATGATGGAAACCAATCTCCACCAATCAGTTTTCCAATTACAGACATATCTGAAAATGTGTACTTAAACAATATAGACAATATTTCGGTTTGCCTTGAGCCTGTTCCTACCCTTACAGCATTAAAATACACTACTACACCTAAACCTATTTGTGATAATACAGTGATTTATACAGTTGATGTTTGCAATATCAGTTCGGTAGATGCAGTAGAAGTATCTATTATTGATCAAGCTCCCAATGATTTTATATTGGAGGGGAGCAATCAGAATCTCAATATTTGTGCTACTGAAAACAACGATGGGAGTTTTGATATCCCTGTAGGGTGTTGTGTATCTATTACTTATCAATACAATGTTTCTGACGCAGCTTCTGGGCAGTACAATAGTCAGGGAGTAAGAATAAGTGGACCAGAACAACAGACGTACCAAAATTTCACAGGTTTGGGTACTTCTTCTGAGGATGTAGAGATAGGAGAGGGAATTGACTGTGATTCGGATGTGGTTTTGTTTAGTAAAATAGTGAATAAGACATTGGTTTGTGAAGAAAGCTTTGTGACATTCACCTTCCAAATTGACAATCAAACCAATGTAGCATTACAAGGCATTTCTTTTCGGGATGTATTGCCGAATCCTGTTATTTGGGCAGCGGAACCTTATTTACTCAGTGGTTTAAGTATTGGAAGTACTGAAATTACAGGTAGCTCAACTGCCAATTTTATCATTGCTGAAATCGCTCCTCAAACCATTACCACTTTTAGTATGGATGCTTATTTGGGTGATTGGAGTGCTTCTGGAAACCTGAGCAATACAGCTATACTTAGCGGTTTTCCGAATTTTGTAAACGGAGATGGCGCAAGTCTAAGTAGT
This sequence comes from Chitinophagales bacterium, assembly GCA_045105835.1. GTDB lineage: Bacteria > Bacteroidota > Bacteroidia > Chitinophagales > UBA2359 > JAUHXA01. The sequence goes on along the minus strand of JBGCDY010000243.1, from coordinate 4,677 downwards.
AGCAGCGAGAATGTAGCTGTTAATGTGCTTTCTAATATCCAAACCAACAATATAGTGGAAATTATAGAAGGAGATACAGCTATTTTATCGGTCATTGTCAATGGGAACAGTGATCTTCAATGGACAACGAATGGGGAGGGTATATTGGCTAACCCTAATGAAATCACTACTACTTATATCCCAAGTGAAAGCGATATTGAAGTCGGATTTGTAGATTTCAATATCAGTGTAGAATCGTCATTGGAAGGTTGTGATGAGGCTTCTGCTTTGCTTCAATTGGTAATACGAGACAAGGTTTGTTTGGGGTTGGAAAGATTGGAAAGGAACTCTTTGATCGTACCTGGTATAGAAGCGTTAGATACCTTGGTTTTGTGTGCAGGAGAAAGTATATTGTTAGAGTTGAGTACTATGGATATTGAAACAAGTCATTATCTGTGGCAGGATGGGAGTAATGAAACTACTTTTTTGGTGAGTGAATCGGGTAGGTATTCAATAGAAGTGACGGATAGTTCAACTTGTCAATTGTTAACCGATGAAATATTTATTAAAGTAAACAATCCTTCAAGCTTTAATGCTTTTATTCTTCCCAATGCCTTTTCACCAAATGATGATGGTATCAATGATGTTTTTCAGGCTTCAAGGACTCTTCCTTTGGAGGTGTTACAATTTGATTTTTGGGTATATAACCGTTGGGGAGAGTTGGTTTTTAAAAGTGGTAGTATAGAGAGAACCTGGATGGGTGAAAATGCTCCATTAGGGGTATATGTCTGGCATTATCAGGCAGAAGTCGGTACTGAGTTAGAAGGGTGTGAGGGACGGCAAGTCCTAAAGGTGTCAGATAAAGGAAATGTTACTTTAATTCGGTAGAAAATTTCCTGAGATGATGATTGATGTCATAGTATATGTTTAAAGATTTCTATGCCAGAAAAACACAAAAAATATTACACTAACCAAAACCAATTCCACCCAAAAGGAACTTTTTTCCCATTTTATGTTTTGAACAAAATACTATGAGTTTTCTAAAAAAAACAGTATTTTACTAAAAATTCAATAGCATGAAAAGAAATCTACTTTTTGCAATCCTATCTGTGTTTTTTCATTTCTCTTTACAAGCACAAAGTCTATTTGGTCCTCCACAATTGATTCCTCAAGAAACGGAAACCCTCAATGCTGTCCATACTGTCAAGTTGGATGGGGATAAATATGTGGATGTCTTGTCGTTTTCATATATCGACAAACAAATCGTGTGGTATCGAAATGAAGGGGGAAATGGATTTGGAGAGGCTCAAGTGATTGGTACGGTCGAGGTGGTTCTGGGCTTAAAGGCGGCAGATTTGGATGGAGACGGGGACAATGACGTATTTGCAGTTTCCGAATCAAGAAATGAAGTGTTTTGGTATCAAAATGAGGGGAATGGTCAGTTTGGAGAGATGAGGGTGATAAGTGGAGAATTGTTGAGCCCGAGACAGGTGTATGCAGAAGATGTAGATAGTGATGGAGATTTGGATGTGCTGTCGGCTTCGCATGGGGATGGTAAAATTGCTTGGTATGAAAATGATGGGCAGGGAAATTTTGGTGTTCAGCAAGTGATTCACACGGATGAGCTAAGTTCTTCTGCGGTTTCTGTGGCAGATATAGATGGGGACGGTGATATGGATGTGCTGTCGACTTCTTACAACAGTCATTTATTGAATTGGCATGAGAACTTAGGAGGGGCGGATTCGTGGGAAACGCACCTGATTTCTGGAGCGTTTAATGGATTCAATTCGGTATCTGCCGCAGATTTGGACGGAGATGGTGACAAGGATGTACTGGCGACTGCTTTTCAAGGTCGTGTGGCAGTTTGGTATGAAAATGATGGAAACGGAGGTTTTGACAATTTTTCGGTTTTGGTGGATGAGGACAAGCTGGTTACAGATGCCCATGCTGCGGACTTGGACAAAGATGGTGATTTGGATGTACTGGTTGCGGTGTATGGAGGGCATAAGACGATTTGGCTTGAAAATGATGGGCAAGGAAATTTTGGAACTCAAAAAATCATCAATGAGAATGCTGAATATACAAGGAATGTTGTCACCGCAGATATAGACAGGGATGGTGATTTGGATGTACTTTCGACGGTATCGACTTATGGACAGGTGTTTTGGTTCGAAAACTTATTGAAGCCCAATCAGATTGTGACCCTACTATTTCACGACCGCAATGAAAATGGCTTGTACGATAGTGTCGAAGAACAGCCGCTTTTTGATTTCAAAATGTTGCTCAATCCAACAGAAAGTGAAACGTTCACCAATCTCGAAGGCTTCAATTATCTCTTTGCAGATTATGGAGACTATGATTTAACTTTTGAACCCAACCCACTGTGGGAATTGACCACTTCTCCCGTTAGTTATCCCATCGAATATGAAGAAGATGTCATTCTGCCTGTTTACCAATTTGGCTTTCGCCCTACCCAACTGGTTTCGGAAGCCATTCCTTACCTAAGCAGCACTCCCACCCGCTGCAATAGAGTTTCAACTTATTGGCTCAACTATTCCAATACTGGAACGGTGACTGCGAATGGACAAATCACCCTTGAAGTACATGAAGGAATGGATTTTGTATCGGCGATTCCTCCACCGAGTTTGATAGAAGAGGGTAGGCTGACTTGGTATATTACAGATTTGCACCCCACCTATGAAAATAAAATTCGTGTGCGCTTTCTGATGCCCGACTTCAATTCTATTGGAGTGATATTGGAAAGCCAAGCAGCACTTCAATTGTTTGACGAAAACCAAAATGTGATTTACAGCCGCTCAACGGATTATTCCTCTGAACTCTTGTGTGCTTACGACCCCAACGACAAATTGGCTCGCTCTCATATTTTGGGACAATCGGAATTCGCCTACATTGAAGATACCATTCTTTACACTGTTCGTTTTCAAAACACAGGAAATGATGTTGCCTTCAATATTCGGGTAGAAGATGTTTTGGATAAAAAACTGGATTTGACGACATTTCATCCCATCACTGCAAGCCATGATTATCGCACAGAGTTGAATCGAGAAACGGGCTTGGCTACATTTTACTTTGATGATATTATGCTTCCTGATAGCACGGCGAATGAGGAGGAGAGTCATGGTTTTGTGACCTTCGGGATTGCTTCCTTGGCGGATGTAGGGGACAAAACGGAGGTGGAAAATACGGCTGGAATCTTTTTTGATTTCAATCCTGCCATTGTGACCAATACGGCGGTTTTGACTTTGATTGAAGAGGTGGAAACTGATATTAGCACACTCGTTGCAAACGAGCGCGAGTATTTAGGCAAGTATGACCTTCGGGTTTATCCCAATCCCTTTTCTGATTTTACGACTATTGAAGTGCAAGATTTGCCGCAAGGAAATTACCGATTGGAGGTGATAGATATTTTGGGACGGAAAATTAGGGAATTGAAGGTAGAAGATGGCGAAACGGTATTGAAGCGAGGAGAATTGGAAAGTGGAGTTTATTTTTTTAGAATTTTTGGACACTCGTTGCAAATGAGTGCAAGTTTTGAAAAAAACGATGTGATTGCAGCAGGGAAACTATTGTTGAGGTAAAAGGACTTTTTCAGCATTTCATTAAAAAATCAACAACATGAAAAAAAATATACTTTTTGTAATCCTATGTGTGTGCGTTCACTTTTCTCTATCGGCACAAAGCCTATTGGGATCTCCACAGTTTATTTCGGGGGAGGAGGAAGGGTGTTATTCCGTATTTGCCGCCCATTTGGATGGGGATAAATATGTGGATGTACTGTCCTCTTCTACGCTGAATGACCAAATCATGTGGTATCGGAATGAGGAAGGAAAATCATTTGGAGAGATTCAGGTGATTGGTACGGGAGTTGAAGCAGTTTTTCAGGTAAAAGCGGCAGATTTTGATGGGGATGGGGATCAAGATGTATTTGCGATATCCGAAAGCATGGATAAAGTGTTTTGGTATCGAAACGAGGGCAATGGTGAGTTTGGTGAATTGAGGCTTATCAGTACCGAAACGGATAGTCCGAGAGGTATTTATGCAGAGGATGTGGACAGTGATGGCGATATAGATGTGCTGTCGGCTTCACATTGGGATGGAAAGATATCTTGGTATGCAAACGATGGTGAGGGAAATTTTGGTGAGCAGAAAGTCATTCATGCCGATGTGGAAAGCTCTTCTTCCGTATCTGCTGCGGATATGGATGGGGATGGCGATATAGACGTGCTGTCGACTTCTTACAACAGTAGTCTATTGAAGTGGCATGAAAATTTAGGTGGAGCGAATTCTTGGAAAACCCATATTATTGCGACGGCAACGGGTGGGTCTAATTCGGTTTCGGCGGCAGATATAGATGGTGATGGGAACCTGGATGTACTGGCGACTGCTTATTGGAGTGGTACAGTAATTTGGTATAAAAACGATGGTAATGGAGGGTTTGAGGGTTTTTCAATTTTGGAGGAGAATAGTAGAAAAGTAAAGGATGCCCATGCAGTGGATTTAGACAAAGATGGTGATTTGGATGTATTGGTTGCGGTATTTGGAGTGCATAAGGTGGTTTGGTTTGAAAATGATGGGCAGGGAAATTTTGGAGCTGAAAAATTGATTCGTGAGAATGCTCAATATGCCAGAGGGGTTGTTGCAGCGGACATAGACAGGGATGGCGATTCGGATGTACTT
>JBGCDY010000242.1:0-13248 GCA_045105835.1 Chitinophagales bacterium | reverse complement strand
CAATGGTAATGCCCAAAGTAGATAAAATAGAGCGCATCTTATTCGCCCACAACTCTTGGAGTGCTAGGCGAATACCCTCAATGAAAATCCTGATAACAGTAATCATAATTTCTTTCTAACAAATATAGACATTTTTTTGTTAGACAATCATCCATAAAGTTTTAACTTTGTATGTTTAATCAAAAAAGTGTGAGAAATTGGCAAAAATGAAATTATCGGCTTTTGGCTTCGAATTACCAGAGAAGCTAGTGGCTAAGGAACCGACAGAATACCGAGATGGGTCTAGATTGATGGTTGTCCATAAGGACACTGGCAAGGTAGAACACAGAAGTTTTAAAGACCTCGTTGAATATTTCGGAGAAGACGATGCCTTTATTTTGAACAATACCAAGGTATTTCCTGCCCGTTTGTTTGGAAAAAAGGAAAAGACAGGAGCAAAGATAGAAGTATTCTTGCTTCGAGAGTTGAACGAAGAAGTCCGTTTGTGGGATGTACTCGTAGATCCTGCTCGAAAAATAAGAGTCGGTAACAAACTCTATTTTGGAGAAGAAGATATGTTGGTCGCAGAGGTAGTAGATAATACGACTTCAAGAGGACGAACCATTCGCTTTTTGTATGATGGCACAAATGAGGAATTCAAGAGAATCCTCAAAAGCCTTGGACAAACACCACTTCCCAAATACATCAACAGAGAACCGACGGCTTTGGATGATGAGCGTTACCAAACCATCTATGCAGAAGAAGAAGGGGCTGTTGCAGCACCTACCGCAGGTTTGCACTTCAGCAAAGAAGTGATGACTCGACTTGAGATTAAAGGTGTGACTTTTGCGAAAGTTACCTTACACATTGGTTTGGGGACATTTAGAAATATTGAAGTTGAAGATTTGTCTAAGCACAAAATGGATGCAGAATATTTCAAAATTGACCAACAAGCTGTAGAAGTCGTAAACAAAGCAAAGAAACTTGGTAAGCGAATCTGTGCAGTAGGGACTACCAGTATGCGGTCAATAGAATCTTCTGTATCAGCAGAAAGTATGTTGAAGACCTCAGAGGGATGGACTAATTTGTTCATTTACCCACCACACAAATTCCACATTGCAGACTCAATGATAACGAATTTTCACCTACCCAAATCGAGTTTGGTGATTATGATTTCTGCTTTCTTGGGATATGAAAAAACCATGGAAGTATATCAAGAGGCAATCAAAGAAGGGTACCGATTTTATACCTATGGTGATGCGATGTTGATTATCTAAGAAATGGATTAGAAATTAAACCTTATAGGTTTTTGTCCATGTAACTTCGAGAGATTCTTAACCTCGGATGGATTTGTAAGAATCAAACCTATAAGGTTTTTTACTATTGGTGTGATGGTAAAATTGTAAGTTTCTCTTACTTTTACCATCACACCTTTTTTATTGTGTTAGCCCTTCCAAACCACTTCCTCGGCTCCCAGTTCCATGCTGATTTTTCGAGAAAGGACAAATAGGTAATCCGAAAGGCGATTCAAGTATTGTATCAATATCGCAGCTACAGGAGATTGTTCTGCAAGTGCAACACATAGACGTTCAGACCTTCTACAAACACATCGGGCCAAGTGACAAAACGAAACGGTGGTGTGTCCGCCTGGTAAAATAAAGTTCTTCAATGCGGGTAAGACTTCATCCATCGCATCCATTTCTTGCTCCAACACTGCTAAATCCGATTCTCCAACATCTGGCGTTTTGACCTTATCTTTCTCAGGGTTTGTAGCCAAATTTGCTCCAATGGTAAACAAAGTATCTTGAATCTGCTTCAATATTTGACGGTGATGTTCCGAAATCGCTTGGTCTCTGATCAGTCCTATATAAGAGTTGAGTTCGTCCACCGTTCCATAGGCTTCAATGCGTAGATGGTGCTTTGGTACTCTTCCCCCTCCAAAAAGCATCGTTGTTCCATCATCTCCCGTTTTTGTATAAATTTTCATTGTTTGTTGTATTTTTTGAGCGGCAAATATAGGGAATAAATCAAAGGCTGAAAGAGAGTGGTTTTCAAATGAGGGTAAGTTAAAACAAGCCATAAGTAAAGTTTTTCTTTTTCTGAAAATCGTATATCTTTGTGTATAAGCTATTTTCTGAAAGAATAAATGATTACTTATGAAACCTACACTGTTCTTTTTCCTTTTCTTATTTCTATTTAACTCTACACTTTTAGCAGATAATTGGGAACTGTTTCCTGCCAATCAGGTGACTTATTTTCATTTCACAGGTGAATATTTAGATGCGATTTCTCCTTTTTATGTGGATTATGTCGAATCATCTGATGAGGCAGACCACCAGTATATTCTACGGAATTACATCGAGGAATTATCAGGAGCTTGTTACGAAAGTTTCCATACCGATGAAGATTGGATAGATACAGGCTATCGTTTTCCGAATGAAGTCATGGTTCATCAAAATGGGTGGTATGGTGAAACTACTTTCGCTTCCGAACCTTCGTCCTTGCCCAACTTTGTTTTCCATGCACACGCCAATGTAGGAGAAAAATGGTTGTTGGAAAACGAGAATTACCAAGATTTTGAAGCACTCCAAATCGAGTGTATTGGCATTGAAGAAACTGCTTTTTTGGATGTGCTTGATAAAGTCAAAACTTTTCAACTACAAGCCTTGAAAGGTGGGAATCCTGTTGAGAGTTCCTTCAATCAAATTCAATTCAAAATAAGCGAAAAGTATGGATTGATTCAAGGTGTTCCATTGAAGGAATTACTGCAAAATGCACCTACGACAAATATGCAACTCAAAGGTTTTGAAGATGAAATGGGTGTTTTGCATGGACGAAGGGCTTATACTATTTTGGATTTCGTTCCTGAATATTCGGTGGGAGATATTTTGAAGTGGAAATTCAGTGGCTACCATCCATTATTTGAATTCAAGGCTTATCACCGAGATTCCATCGTGGAAGTAATCAAAACAGATACTTCAATTGGGTATAATTATGTGAGAGTCACAAACGAAAGTCAGGTGCTCGAATTTGATGAGGAGCATGAATACGATTTTGATACACTCTACAATCAATCAAAAACGTATGAGTATGATTTGTACAAAGTTCCGATAGATTTGTTGTATTATCAGTTGGCTATTGACGAAGATAAGACCATTTCGAAAATCAAATACGATGTTTTTCCTCCTTTTTCTTACAGTCTCTCATTGGAGGAAAACAAATACCTCAATTTCAATGATGGACATTCCATTGGAGAAAATTGTGGAGTAGAGTACAATACCGCTCTTATCCATAAGAGAATATACATACATCCTGAACTGGGTTTAATCAGAGAATCTATTAATCCAACCGAAACTACAAGCCTTATTGGCTATCGAATTGGCGACAAAGAAGGTGGAGATATAGAAGCACTTACAACGAGTATTGATGTGAGCATAGAAGAAGAAACTTATTTTGCAGAACACATCAAACTTTATCCAAATCCTACTTCAAATCGGTTTGTACTCCAATTGGAAAAGCCAAAGTTTTCCAATCTTCAATTGAAGGTGAGGGATATTCATGGTCAACTTATTTTGCAGGAATCCTTGTTTCAGCCTTCAATTCAAGTAGACTTAACAGCATATTCTAGCGGTATTTATTTGATACAAGTTTCAGACGGAAAAAATTGGTGGACAGAGAAAGTGGTGAAATATTGAAGCAAAGTAAGTAGCGTGACATATTTATTCTAACTTATTTTAATTCACTGCTACTTGTCATACTGTAAGTATCTTCTGAATGGATAGGAGGATTTAAGTTCAATATCTATCTGACAAGGTGAAGTTGACAAATATCTGAACAAGAAGTAGTTTTCATTTTCATTTCTTGCTTAGTGCTTTTGCTTTACTTCAACATAAAACTCAATCCTGTCTGACCTGTCCAAACATTCACCTGATTGAAGTAGCGTTGGTAAATACCTCCAACAGACCAATAACCCACAATGCGACCTTTTTCATAAATCTTGCGATTCAGCTTGAGGTTCAATTCCAATCGAGGGGTTGCGCCTGTATTGTAGTCTTTGGCAAGGCGGAATTCTATATTGGAGGTGAAGTTTTTAGATTCCCCCCAGCGAGTATCCAAACCAAAGAAATGTTCGGTATAGGTTCTTCCTTCGCTATAATACTCATGCATGACACCCGTGCCGATTCTAAAAGTTGCTTCTTTTTCATTGACCACATTCAACATAAATTGCCAATCAAGGGTTTGGTACAATCCGCCACCAACCAAATTGAAGTAGCGAAAATCTGTACTAAACAAACCCCAATTCCCTCTGATTCTCGGAGCAACCACGATGGTATTTCCATTTGCATAACCAATCATAGGCTGTACTTCAATAGAACTCATTTCTTGTATTTCTTTCTCACGACTCAATTGGTGGGCATGATAACCATAACCAAGTGTGAGAAAATCAAAAGCGATGTCAAAGAAGAATTCTGTTCCTGAGTCTGCGCTGAAGCCACTATCATCACTACCTGCGTCGCTATTGCGATCAGAAGCTTCTTTGATGTCCTCCACTTGTGCCTGAATGTTTTGACAATTGAAGGAAAATAGAAGTAAGTATAGAAAAGTGCTGAAAAAAAAGTGTTTGCAATTCATATCGTTTATCATTTACGTTTTTCTTAAGCAAAGTAAACACAAAATAGAAAGGTCTTCAATTACATTTTTAACCGCTTATTTCGTGAAAAGATTATTTTTGAGCAAAAAAATACTAATTATCTCCTACAGCGTTTTTAAAATAGGGGAAATTAGACTTATTTTTATTCTCTACCATTGTTGCATAAAACTTCAAAGCGATTTATATTGTATTTGAAGAAAGACTTCGGGTATCTTACACCACAATGGATTAATTATTAGCGAAATAGTGTTGATTTCTGTCAAAATAAAATTTCAAAAATCACAACATGAGGTTTTTGAAATTTCTGCTTCCACCAACTATTATTTTTTATTTGTATGCACCAAGAGAGCTGGATTTATAGGGGAAAACTAAAAAGACATCTATTACAACTTTCACATGACTTTTCAAATGGTCATTTGATTTTGAATCTGGACGGAGTATTTTTAGTCGAACACAGGCTTGAAAAAAAGGAGAAAGAAAAAGTATTCAATGTTTTTATCGACCAAGAACTCTGCGAAATCAAGGTAATCCGTGAGGGGAAAAAATTCAAGTACGAGTTTATCCCACATATTTATTCTACCAGTAAAACGGGGAAAACACGCAAAAAAGCGGCAAAAAGGGAATTAATAAGCGTCAATACAGGAGTGATAATGCTTACCTTTACTTTGTTGTCAGGACTTATTTATTTTTTCTTTTTCTCCAACCATTCTGCGCCCGCACTCAGTTTGGGAGGATTGACCACAGTTGCCACCATTTCCGAAATCAATGCAAACCAAAAGCACGTTTTGAAGGACGAATCTGGAAAAACAAAAATATTGACGGGAAATATACGCTACAAATTTGAAGTGGCAGGTGAAGAATACAAAGGAGACGCTTTTCTCTACAAAAAAATAGACCGCTATTTCCTCGCTCCAACAGGGCTTCCCATCCAAACAGGAGATGAATTCATGGTTTTGTATGACAAAGACAATCCTCTGAACAACAAAATATTATTTGACCATCCAAGTGAACAGAAATTGAAACAATACGAGATAATGGGACGAGAATCTTGCCTCAAAAATCTACCTTCAAATATTCCCAAAGACAAAGACCTTCAATACTGCGAATGCCTCAAAGCCTACCTTTTTCAGCAGTACAACCTGACTGGACTGGCGCATTTGATTCACCAAAAAAAGCGAAAAACGAGTTTTCGAGACTTCAATGAGGATACTTACCAAAAGTTTATGAATAAAGAAAGGCAGCTGGGAATTCAGAAAAACTGCTTGGAAGCGATTGGAGAGTAGACTATTCAGGTGCGACCAATTCTACTTTGATTCTATCAGGGTCTTCAAAAAAAACAGCATAGTAATTTTCGCCTCCAGCAAAGGGATGTTTGTTTGCATACAAGATTTCAATGCCTCTTTCTTTGAGTTGATTCGTGAATTCATCAACTACTTCTCGTGACTCAACATGAAAAGCAAGGTGATTGAGTCCTGTTCTTTTTCTATGGTATGCTACATCAAGGTATTTTTCCTCTGTTTGAACAAAAACGAGGTAAGTGTCAAGCAGTTTGTAACTTACTCCCTCATCCCATTCTTGGTACTTTTGATAGCCCAATTGAGTCAATAACCAGCCCCAAAACTCACTGGTTTTTTGGAGGTTGCTAACGTATAGTTCGATATGATGGACAATGCCTCGTTTAATCATTGTTTTATTCAGTTTTTTCGAGTTCGCCTTGTTTTTCACTGTTTTTAATCCCCACATTTAGTTCGAAGCCAATAATTAGCACCAAAGCAATTCCGTAAAAACAAATCAACAAAACCATTGAAGCCCCCAAAGAACCATACAATCGGTCATAATTGCCAAAGGTATTGACGAAATAGGAAAAAATTTTGAGGAAAAGGATTGTGCTGAAAGCGGTCAATACTGCTCCTGGACTGAAATAGCCCCATTTCACCCTTTCTACTACAGGAGCGAGCCAATAAATGAGTGCGACAATGTTGTAGGTAAGTGAGAAGGCGGTAAGGATTTGGAGGATTTGAAGCCCAATGACTGCAAAACTACTCTTGGCGTGAACAGATTCTATGAGGAGGTCAATTAGGTATTGCCCCACCAAAATGCCTACTACGGATATGATGACAATTAGGCACAAGACCAAAGTCAATGCCATAGAAACCATCACACGTCTAAAAAAATTACGTTGATAGAAAATAGTAGTAGTGCGCCCACTCAATGCGAGCATCAAGGACCGAACCCCATTTGACGCAAAATAGAGGGTCAAGAGTACCCCAAATGAAAGAAAGCCACTTGATCCAGAAGAATTGATGATGATTTCATCAATTGTTTTCCTTGCCATTGTTTGGGCATTGAGGGGAAGTAGGTACATGATGAAGTCCAGAAGTGTGTTTCTAAAACCATCAATGGGAACGTAGGCGATAATGGAGTAAAAAAGCAATAAAGTAGGGAAGCTCGCCAATAGAATATTGAAAGCAGCAGCAGAGGCTCTATTGTGAATAGAGTCCTGTCCAACTTCTTCCAATATGAATCTCAATACATTGTAAATTGGAACTTTATTGAAGCCTGGTAAACTGACTTTTTTAAGGTATGATAATTTTTCTCTTATCATTTAGTTTTTAAGAATGAGTTTGAGTAAGTAAGTGGGTATTTTTTTTTAACAACTAAAATCGTATAACTATCTGTTCTTCAATAGTGTTTTTCATTTTAATTGTTATTTTAATTGTAATTCACTACTTAGGGGTGTTTTGATATTACTGAAAAAGTTCAAAAACGAACTCAAATACAATTTGCATTTGAAGCTCGAATTTGAACTTTTGATTTTATTAATTAACTCGATATTTGGAAGTAGTTATTCCAATTGAGAACTATCGACGGCCACTCATCCAATTTTTCAGGAAGCTCATGCCCATTCCTGCAACATCATCCCAAACATTGCCATCTCCATCTGAATCCAACAATTTACCAATCAAACCCATGTTTTTAGGGTCTGTTTTTTGTACTTCTGTTACAGAAGTTCTTAATAGATCGGATAAATCATCTTGCTGCAAATTTTGCTCTTTCTGTTGTTTTCCCAACATTCCCATGATCATAGGAGCTGCAATTTGCATCAAAGAAACCACCTCAGCCATATTTAAGCCAGAAGTTTGACCTACAAATTTAGCCACCTCAGGAGTTTGATTTCCCAATACATGACGCAAAATGCCACTACCTTTGCCAGTCATATAGTTGGTGATAAAAGTGCTCAAACTACCCAAAATGCTGCCATCATGGTCTTTTTCGACTGCATTGAAAAGTGCAGCAGATCCCTCAGCACTAGAAGCATTGTTTGCCAATGCTTTTGTAATGATAGGAAGCAATTGACTCAATGCCAACAATGCTTTGTCACGGTCAATTCCTAAAAATGAAGCAATTGTTCCAATTACTTCACCACCAAACTTTTCTGTTAAGTAGTCTAAAAAATTTGTGTTCATGTTATTTGTTTTTTAAATAAAAGAATCTTACTCAATGCAGACGGCTATTTACTGCAAAAGTAACGTTCAGACTACAAAATCGCAGATTTTGCAGTACAATGATTTGAAAATCAATTAAAATTTTGATTTTAAATTTAATTTTGAACTTTATTCCCTTTACAAGAATTGTGAGTTCGACTGCAATGTATTAATTTAGATGCGCTCTTACAATTATTTGAACTTAAAAGAGATGAAATTAACCCTGATTATTTTTTTAGCTTTTTTTATGAGCCTTTTTTCTACTGCTCAAAATACAGACCACAACAGGTTTGTGCTGGTTGAGAATGCTACTTTTGCGAGTGTAGATACAAGCTCTCACCCAAGCAGCAGTTTTCGACAATTAGATCAAACAGAAGTGAATTTATTGTTTAGTTACTATGAACAAGAAGGAGACCATTCAGTGGTGACAGGAGGAGTTGGAAGCCAAGAATTGCACGATTTGGAATTTGGCATCATTGTCAACATACCGATAGACAGCCTCCGCACACTTAATCTGAATGGCGGACTGACTTCCTATACGTCTGCCTCCAATGACCGCATCAATTTTAAGGTGTCTTCTGCCTCTGAACACGAATACAGAGGACGTTTGGATGCTACTTACACTTGGCAACAACCTCAAAAACGCACCTATTTTGGACTGATGGCAGGTTTTTCGGGAGAGGTGGATTATATTTCCTCCTCCATTGGTGCAAAATGGGGAATCACCTCAAGGGATGGAAACAGAAGTTTGGATGTGTTAGGCAAATTTTATTTTGATATTTGGGGTTGGGTGATTTATCCCCAAGAACTCCGCTATAAAGAGTGGGTAGATACCAACATTCGAGAAACTTACAATCTGTCACTCACCTATTCACAAGTCATCAACACTCGCTTGCAAGCCTCTTTTTTTGTAGATGGAATCTACCAAAGTGGTTTACTGTCTACTCCTTTTCACCGAGTATATTTTGCAGAAAGTGATGAGGTTCGGGTCGAAAAACTACCTGATAACCGCTTCAAATTACCCATAGGCTTGCGGCTTAATTACTACCTCAATGACTTATTTGTTCTCCGAACGTATTATCGCTACTATCGAGACAATTTTGGTATTGAAGGGCATACCACAAGTATTGAAGTACCGATACAGGTCAATCCCTTTTTATCCATTTCACCTTTTTACCGTTACCACACCCAAACAGGTGCCAATTATTTTGCTCCCTTCAAAACCCATGAATTAGATGCAGCTTACTATTCCTCAGACTATGATTTATCGGCATTGAACAGCCATAAAGTAGGTTTTGGGCTACGATATGCCCCCTTGTATGGGATTGGGCGTTTCAAAACTCCATTTGCAAGAGGCAAGAAAGTTACCCTATTTGAAGGTATGGATTTTAGAGCAGCTTACTATAGTCGCTCGGATGGATTATCGGCTTTTTTAGTAAGTTTGGGCTTGGATTTTTTGATGTGAAACCAGTGAATCAAAATTAAGGCCAGAATAAAAAAGCACTTCAATATCGAATAACCTAAAATCAATCAAAATGAATAAAACCCAACAAGGCTCAGTAAGCACTGCAATACAAAATGGGATTGCGACCATAACGTTTTATCACCCTTCGCATAATTCTTTGCCCTCCAAAATCTTAGCAGAATTGGTGGGTGCGATTACTTCAACGGGTAAAAAAGAGGAGGTAAAAGTCATTGTTTTGAAAAGTGAAGGCAATCGTACTTTTTGTGCAGGTGCAAGCTTCGATGAACTCACTGCAATTGAAGACTTTGAGACTGGTAAAACCTTTTTCTCAGGCTTTGCAAATGTCATCAACGCTTGCCGCAAATGCCCCAAATTGATCATTGGACGGGTACAAGGAAAGGCTGTTGGTGGGGGAGTAGGTGTGGCTTCTGCTACGGATTACTGTTTGGCAACCAAATATGCTGCGGTCAAATTGAGTGAATTGGCAATTGGAATTGGTCCATTTGTGGTAGGCCCTGCTGTGGCTCGAAAAGTTGGAGAATCTGCCATGTCTCAACTCGCCATCAATGCTACTGAATGGCAATCCGCTGAATGGGCAAAAAATAAAGGCTTGTATGCTGAAGTCTATGACAGCGTGGAGGAAATGGATGCTGCCATTGAAGTGCTTGCTCAAAAACTGACTACTTCTAATCCAGAAGCCATGCGCTTATTGAAGCAGGTCTTTTGGCAAGGAACAGCGCATTGGGATGCACTTTTGGCGGAAAGGGCTGCAATGAGTGGTGAATTGGTATTGTCGGATTTCACGAGAGAAGCGATTGCAAAATTCAAGGCAAAATAATAGGTGAATTGTCAGTGGAAAACCTCTCCGAAAATTATATCCACAAACAAAAAAGCCCTGAATAGCACATAGATGCTATTTAGGGCTTTCTTCTTTTGAAGTATTTGCTTCGTTTTTAGTAGGTCAAAAATGCGTCTGTGAAACCTCTTTTGTGAATAGCCAAAAGTGTTTGATAGGCAGCATCATGGTTTTGTAGTCCTTTGATAATGACAGATTGAGCACCAGAGGTAGTATTGTTTACTTCTAACTGTCCCAAGTCTTTGATGGCATCTACATGCTCCTGAGTCAGCTGATAAAACTCACCCACGTTGACTTTTAGTTCATTAAAGTTATTACCATCAATCACAATACTGGAATTGTTTGAAGCATAAGCATCCGTTGTGAATGTCTGAGAAACTGGAACAACAGAGTTGGTGTAATTGGGAGTACCGTAATCAGTTTGTTGGTAGGTTTTGAAACTACTTGGTGTTTGGGTATCTGTAGTATACGATTCAACTGTAGTACTCTTGTTGTTTGTCCGTGAATTTTTGACTGATTTGTTCCATTCGTTGTTTGGGTTTTTCTGTACGTAGTGATTTTGTGTAGCTTGGTTGGATACCAATGTTCTTCCCAGTTTTCGAGGACCAGGTTGATCGCTTCTTTCACTCAGAATAGCATCCATTTCAATCAGTGATGGGTTCTTGGCAATGACCACACCACTAGGGTCAATAATATAAGCAGTTGGCACAGAACGTACATCCCACATCAAAAGCTGATTGTTGCCATTGTCGTCCTGAATACGGACATTGTGAGGCCAAGCCATGTTGTAATCCTCTACAGCACTGCTCCAATTGAGATCGTTTTCGTCAATAGAGACACTGTAGATTTCAAAACCATTTGCATCTACAAAATTTGCTTGTTGGTATTTGTCGTAGATGACTTTGTAGTTGG
Source organism: Chitinophagales bacterium (assembly GCA_045105835.1). Lineage (GTDB taxonomy): Bacteria > Bacteroidota > Bacteroidia > Chitinophagales > UBA2359 > JAUHXA01. The sequence goes on along the minus strand of JBGCDY010000242.1, from coordinate 1,900 downwards.
GGATATGTGGTTGGGAACAAGGACACCAAGATGCCCAAAAGTGCAAATAAATGTATTTTCCACTCATGGCATAAAGATCAGAATTACTATTGTATTGGTTGGGAAGTACCAAGTTGGGAGCTTGTTCGCCGATTTGTAACCCACCTACATTCTCATCCAGGTGAGTGGCTTCGACAATTTCTTGCGCATGGGTACTTTGAGTGCAAAAAAATAGACCGAAAGAAAGAACAAAATAGAAAAAAGAATTCCTTGCTTTAGTGATGTTACTCATAAAGTTGATTTAATTAAGGGTAGATTTAGAAATGCTGTTTGGTGGTTTTTTAGATCTGTTTTTGGTTATTAAAATTTTGGTGTCTATTTCATTTTGGTTTTCATTACTAAAATTAAGACTTTTCTGATAATCAGACAAATGACTTATTGAAGTGAAGAAAAGAGGAGAAAAGTTTGAAGTAAAGAGTATAGAGTTTGTTTTTTTTAAATTAAGAAAAAATGCATTGTGATTTAAAGGTAATGTGTTACCATTTATATGACAAAAACTTGTTTTTGCCTAATTATCATTTATTTAGTTGTAGAATTGTTTTGTAATAGCATCACCACAAAAAAAAATCTGATAAACGCAAAACTAAGCTGCGTTTATCAGAATATACAATTATGCTATTCAGCCATTTTTTTTTCCTATAATTGGAAGAAAAAATGACGATTCTATGTCTTTATTTCTTTACAAACCGCTTTGTAGTTTGAATATTATTATAGTTGGCTTGAAGAAGGTAAGTTCCCGAAGGCAATTGATTTACCTTCATTTGAATAGTGGGAGTAGAGCTTTCTTCCTTCAATACTTCCTTTCCTTCAATGGTATAAACGCGCCATTCGTATTTTGAAGCAGATTTATTAGATGCTTGATTTTCCTTCAATGTGATGTTGATCAAATCCGTTGCAGGGTTTGGGCTTATTTGAAGTAGATTCAGTGCCTGATTTTCCAATTCTACCTCTTCAATATCTGTCAGAATACCATAATCAATGATGGAATCCAGTGGAAAACTATACATGGATCGAGCAAAAGTACCTGCAATGAGTTTTCGATTGACTTGGTCATAATCCATATCAAACACAAATACATAAGGTATATTACTACCCAAACGGTTCCAACTTTGACCTGCATCCAGAGAAGTATAGATCCCTGCATCTGTAGCTGCAAAAAGATAGTTGTCGTCCAAATCTTCAGGTAGGGTCAAAAAGTTGTTGACACCAATAGGAGGAAGGTCGCTCGAAATGTCTTCCCATGTCTCTCCATAATCCATCGAACGGTGAATGTGTGGCACAAAGCCATTGCCTTTGAAGCCTGAATGGGTGACATATAAAATATTGGAATTGTGCTTTGAAGACACAATACTGGTCACATAACGTTCTGGCAAATCATGGGTGATGTTGTCCCATGTCTCGCCACCGTCAAATGAACGCCAAACATTGGCATCAGAAGTTCCTACATAGAGGTGATTGGGATCAACAGGGGATTCTTCAATACAAGTAATCGTATGAAAGTTTGCCCCAAAAATGATTCCGTCTGTCAAATCCTCACTAATTGGATTCCAAAACTCATTTGCTCCAGTTTCGTTTTTGTAGAGTCGGTAAGTACCTGAATACAAAACATCTGAATTGTGGGTACTCATGATGAAAGGCATATCCCAGTTGACTCGGTCATTGCCATCAATTCCAGAAGTACCGTTCGTAAAACTATTACCTCCATTACTACTTACGACCATTCCTCCCCACTGTGTTTCGACCCAAATGTGATTTGGATCATCAGGAGCAAACTGTACCTGAAAACCATCTCCTCCATAGGCTCTTTGCCATTGGTCCATGCTGGAAGTATTGCCGTGAATCGTACCATTGTCTTGTGTAC
>JBGCDY010000241.1:0-4215 GCA_045105835.1 Chitinophagales bacterium | reverse complement strand
TTGAAATCGTTGTTGAAATTGCAAAAAAATCCAAAATTTTTGCAATCTGAATTAGTAACTTTATGCCAATGTTAATGGTGTATTTTTTCTAATACAAAAAAGAATCTCAATATGAAACGACTTTACAGACTCTTTCAATTAGTAACAGCAGTATTTCTATTGCTTCAAATCCCAAACTTAACGGCGCAGTCAGACCAGTATTTGCATTTTGACCGTAGCGATGATTATGTACGTTTGGACAATGGTTCGTCTTACATTGCCAATTCCAATGCCATGACAATGACAGGTTGGTTCTATACCGATGCTTTGGAATATGGACAAGGAATGATAGGAATAAGGGGAGCGTCGAGCGGTTTTTATTTAATCCAGTTGAAGGATGGAGTAATCGAATGTCGGTTTCAAAACTCCAATGGAACTTTGCGTGAATTCGTAGCACCCGAATTTAGTGTCTTACCTGAAGTTTGGCAACACTTTGCTTGGGTCTACACAGGTTCACGTATCATATTATACATCAACGGAATAGAAAAAGGCAGTACCATCGCCTCTGGTCGAATCACCAATACCGAAATTCCTTTTACTGTTGGTAGAAGTATTCTCGGAAACCTTGATTTTTATTTTGGAGGACGTGCCGATGAAGTGACTCTCTGGAGCAAGGCATTGAGCGAGTCCGAAATTCAAGGAATGATTGGGGCAGAATTGAATGGAGACGAAGACGGTTTGGAGTTGTACTACAAATTCAATCAAGGACTTCCAGATGCAGACAATACTTCCATCTCCAAACTCAAATGTGAAGTCGGAAATGGAGAACGAGATGCCGATTTGATTGGTTTTGGACTGACTGGAACAACCTCTAATTTTGGAGGAGAACTGGATTTGGGTTTCCAAGCCATTACCTTTCCACAAATTGCCAACAAACTTACTCTCAGTGAGGCGTTTGAATTAGAAGGAGGGGCAAGTTCTGGTTTGCCTGTTTCTTATGAGGTGGTTTCTGGTCCTGCAACGATTGTTGATGGAAATGTAGTGGCTTTGACAGGAGAAGCAGGAAGTGTTACCATCGAAGCAACACAAGTAGGGGATATGAATTTTGACGCTGCTGAACCTTTGCGAAACACTTTCTTGGTGATAAGTCCTGAAATGAATGTTCCTGATATAGATATCCGAAGCCCCGTTGGTGGACTTGTATATGCTCCAGATGTAACGCCGATTCTTTTATCTGCAATCGTTGATATTGAGTATCGAGAATTATTTGATATCGACTATGTTCGATTTGAAATCAATGGTGAAACGATTGACCCAACCGATTGGCGAAATACCCATTACACTGCTTGGTGGACACCTCCTTCACATGGATTTTACAGCTTCAAAGTCATATCAAGCAACAACTATGGTTTTGCAGGAATTGAATCTGCAGACTTCAATTTGGTCAATCAAGCATTGGATATAGAAGTCAAAGCAGTAGAAGATGTATTGTTGAACACAAGTATTTCAAGCGCAGTTGTAGAAGCTGAATTACCTGCCTATGTAGGAGCTTTCGACCAAATTACAGCGACTTTGGAAGTGAAATGCCCTGCTGGTGGCTGTGGAGAATGGGATAGAGTAGCGAGTATTGACGCAAAAGGTCACAATGGCGAATGGGTCGAAATCATCAAATACATTACTCCGTACGGAACAGCCTGTTCTTCAGCAATTGACCTCAGTGATTATTCCTCCATCCTAAACGGAAAAGTAGCTTTCCGAGTCAATTGTGGAACATTTGACAATGGTTATCTTTACGACCTGACGCTCAATTACCGAGCAGGTACACCACTTCACAAGTACAGTACAATTGATGTCCTTTGGCATGAAAACTTCCCTTTTGGTGACCCTGCAAATCTACAGCCTGTCGAGCCTGCAACGGTATTCTTTGATGGCGATACTTTTGGAGCAAAACTCAAATTGGTTTCTACAGGACATGGATGGGGAGAGAACAACACAGACAATGCAGCAGAATTTCACGAAGATACCCACCATATATGGGTCAATGGAGCAGAAACTTTTGCACAACACAACTGGATGGCTTGTAGCCCAAATCCTGATTCGTGCCAGCCTCAAGCGGGAACTTGGTTTCACGACCGAGCAGGTTGGTGCCCAGGAGCCATTGCGCCTTGGTTTGATTTTGATTTCACACCTTATATCCTAAACGACCAGGTCGAAATAGGTTACATTTTTGACGAAGATTATGTAGACAACTGTCACCCAAACAATCCTGCTTGTATCACAGGTGTTACCTGTACGAGTTGCGAAGATGGTTTTAACCCCCAATTGATTGTAGCAGCCAACTTCATTACGTTCTCCAACAAACCGATTGATGGCTCTGTTTTGTCCACTGACATTGACAGCTACTACAACTTGTCTTTCGACGTTTTCCCAAATCCTTCAGCAGGTATTTTCAACCTAAACTTGAAAGAAATGGTGAAAGACTTAGATATTCGTGTGTTCAACAATGTAGGGCAGGTAGTAGCTCAGTTCAGCCAAGACAACTTCAATGACAACAAATATACCTTCAACCTAAAAGGATATCCACAGGGTATTTACATGGTGGAAGTGAAAACAGAGGAAGGAGCAGGATTGAAGAAAGTGGTTGTAGAATAAACTTCGGAAATTTTGTTTTGAGAATCTAAGGTGAATTTTACTGCAAGATAAGGGAACCCACTTGCCCCTCCTTTGAGGCACAGGGGGGGGATTATTAATACAAGCAGTGAGAATAAAAACCAATAACTTCGGAAGTTTTGTTTTGAGAGAATCAATGTGTATTTTGCTAACCATTGTACCTTACAGAACAAAACTTCCGATTTTCTATTAATCAAACAAATCATCACCAATACCCCAACCAGAACATAGCCCTGCTGATTTCCTGCTTTTTGAAGGATTCATCGCTTATATCAAGCGACAAGGCTTTATCGTGGGTATTGACACCCATTTGCGTTTGCAGCATTTGCTTAATCAGATGGAAGGCGACTATGGCAAGTCGCAATTGAAGCATTTATTAGCCCCTATATTTGCCACCAATCCAAAACAACAAGAGCTTTTTTACCAAGTTTTTGACAATTATTTTGAAGAGTTTGATAGCATACCATTGGGTACAAATCTTCAAAATTCCCTTTCTCCTTCACTTCCAAAACCACCACCACTAAAAGACATACTTCCCCAAAAGCGTAAATATTGGCTGTTGGGACTTCTAGCGTTTGTATTGGCATTGACGGCAATAGGCATCACACAGATGCAAGAATTGAAGGAATTGAGAGAGGAATATACGAATCGGGTGAGAGAAATTATTGGTACTCAAAACCAAACCCCCACTGACACTACTAAAACTGAAATTGAAGACCCTCCCCCCGAAAGGACTTCCAATTCTGGCATTACCCTCGACAAGAGTGGTAAAATATCATTGGAACTCAAACCTGAGATAGACGAAGACATCGAACACCTCATTGCCAAATGGCACCAGCGTTTGGGATGGTGGCTGCAAATGTTGAAGTGGGCATTGCTGCTGGGAATTTTCATAGGTTTTGTGTTTTACCAATTGTACCGTCGCCACAAAAAACAAGCTTTACTGCAAAGAGAGCGCAATCAAGCTCCTCCCGATTATTGGAATCCACTGCAAGTTGCAGACACACCCAAAAAGCTTTACGATTCGGAGGTTTTCTACCGCACAGCCAAAGAAATGCGGGTGCGGGTAAAGGGAGAGTATGAGGTGTTGAATGTGGATAAAAGTATTTCGGCTACTTTAGAATCAGGTGGTTATCCAAATTTTCAGTACGATACGAGTTCCCGCCCTGTGGAGTATTTGGTATTGATTGAAGAGCAAACACCCAAAGACCACCAGGCTCGATTTTTTGACCGATTGACCCAAGAATTGAAGGGGCAAGATGTCTATATTGAACGTTATTTTTACCAAAACGACCCTCGGCATTGCTGGAAAATTGAATACCAAATTGAAACCAATTTGCAGGAGTTGGCGATGCGTTTTCCGAGCCATCGTTTGTTGGTGATGGGAAGTGGAGATGCTTTTTTGCATCCGATTAAGGAACATATTTTGGCGTGGACAGAGCAGTTTGCAGCTTGGGAAACACGTTTTTTGATTACTCCCAAACCTACAGATGATTGGGGGTTTGCAGAAATTCAACTCGACACAATTTTCCACATTCTGCCTGCAAAAATTGCCGCTCTCGAAAA
>JBGCDY010000240.1:0-10283 GCA_045105835.1 Chitinophagales bacterium | reverse complement strand
TTGAAGACTGAAAGCATTGCCATTCTCAAAAACCGTCTTTTCGGCAAGCATTGAAGCCGCCGCATCTATGGGCGTATCTCGAAAACCACCTGCATAGGTGAAAGCTGCATTGACACTCAATACTCGGTCTTTGCCTTTTCGATGCCCCGGAAATTCTTTGCCCGTTGTGAGATTTAGATTGTAGTTTCCATTGAAGCGGGTGTCTCGTTTGATGCCATCCGAACCCATATACTTCGACTCATACCAAGCTCCACCCACCAAATAATACCAATCATTGGAAAAGTATTTTTCCAAACTCACTTCAAGACCATAATTCTCACCACTTCCTTCATTCACCAAAGCTTCTTTCACAAAACCATCTATGAGATTCAAGGCAGAAAAACTATTGATGGACTGCGAAACAGGCACGTTGTATAAATCTTGGTAATAAGAGGCTACTCGAAGCAACTGACTGTCTGACACTTGCTGGCTATATGTCAAGGAATAATTGCGAGATTTGGTAAAATCCAAACCTTCATTGGCTTGAACAAAACCACCTGTACCATCTGATATACTCGAAAAGTATGTCCCCAAAAGCTGCATTTGACTACGCAATCCATACGCCAAAACCACATCACTTTTGGCATTCCTCTGCCACTTCAAAGCAAACCTTGGCTCAACAGAAGGACTTCTACCCAAATTATCTCCCAAAAAAGTGTGGATGTTCACGCCTGTATTGAAGCTCACCGAAGGCGCAATACTTGCCACCCATTGAAGCGAAGATTGCAGGGTTTGAAGTTGCCCATTTGCGGTTATTTTTTCGGTAGGAATATCCGAAAAAGTGCCTTGTGTGGAGAAGTAATTGAAATCATATTGATTCAATAGAAAACTTGCCTTCAATTGGTGCTTGGAACTAAGTGCATAATCCAGTGTTGCTTTGGAAGACCACAAAGCCAATTTTTGATTGTCCACACCCAAATCATTTGCAGTGTACTCACTCCCCTTCAAAATATCCGCACTTCGTTCATTGTTTGAGATAGAATACAAACTACTCACTTTCAATCGCATTTTGTCCGAAATCGTTTTCTCATAGTTTGCGCCCATTGCACCTACTTTCCCGTCAAAACGAATGTCTTGCCTGTCTTTTTCAAACTCCCAAACCAGCGAATCTCGTTCTGCTTTGAAGACATTGCTGTTCAATCCTCCAAAACCAAACAAGCTAATTTTACCCGATTTTGAGGTAGGAAAAGACAACTTGAAAGACAAATCTTGAAAGGTGATTTCTTCGTCTCCCAATTGCACTCCCAAAGCAGATAGTAGCCCAATTGTGGAAAAACGATAATTGACCAAATAGCTGCTTTTCTTGGCTTTGCTGAGTGGTCCTTCAGCTGCAAGGTCAATACCTATCAGACCCACTTGCCCTGTAAATTCACTTCTCTGATTGTTGCCATCTCTGAGCTGCATGTCAAATATTCCCGACTGAACATTTCCATAATCAGCAGGCAAAACACCAATCAAAAAACGGGAATCACTCAACATTTGTGCACTCAAAATATTGACTCCTCCTCCATTTTGTGTGGCTCTGTCGTCAAATGTTCCTGCATTGCTCAAGTGATTGGGATTCACAATATCCACGCCCTCCAATCGCCACAAAACTCCATTGGGAGAATTGCCTCGAACTGCCATATTGTTTGCTTGGTCGTTGGTGGTCACTACTCCAGGATAGGCCGCCATCACACGAGAAGGGTCAAAAAAAGTAGCAGGAAAACGGCGTGTTTTTTCGACTGAAATAACAGGAGTCTTGGTGAATAAGGACGGCAGGGTATTGGCTGCAATCGTAACGGTTTCTAAGTCGTAAGGATTGGCAGTCAGCCCCACATTTTTCACCACTTGTTTGCCTTTGGTCACCAACAATTCTGGTATGATGTAATCTTCGTAGCCGATAAACTCTACCTTCAATTGGTACCGCCCTACCACGACTTCTTCTAAGTTAAAATAGCCATTTTCGTCCGTAGTCGTACCCTTCAATGGCTCGCTTGGCAAAATACTGACCGTTGCTCCAACGAGTGGCGATTTGGTGGCTCTATCGACTACTTTTCCTCGAATCGTTTGGGTAAAAATGGAGGAAGGGGCTTTGCTTTTGTACAAAGGTTCTTTTTTGAGATTCTCTGTCTGGGCAAACACGCTTATTGCCAAAAATGAAAACAGCAAAAAACAATTTATTTTTAAAGTAGAACTTAGATTCATCTGAAAATTGATTTTTTTTAATACGGTACTTTGCAGTTTATCCTTTGATGGCGAAACGACTGCTAACTCTTTGCACAAAAACCTCTCCCAATATTTTAGGAGAAAATGAGTGATGTAGGGCGCAATGCTTTATTGCAGAGTTTTAATCTCAATGATTAAGCCACTAAGGGCGAAAAACCAAAAAACGAAGATTCTTGACCGTTTATCGTTTCAAAAATACCACTTATCGAAAACGAAACCGCTGAGCCTCCCTAAGTCTTTACATTTGCATCATTACAACAAACATCATGGTTCAGATTGTAATTGCTCGGGTGAGCATAGCAAACACACATTTTTTCTTTTTTTCATCCATGATAGAAAGGTGCAACAAAGTTGGTAGTTATCAGTGGCTTGGAACTACCAACTTTTTTTATGCCCTAAAGTGAAATTCTCCACTTCAATTTTTCTCCCAAAAATTATTTTCATTTTACTGTGAATTGAGATTATCAAAAAATGTTTTTTTTTCGTAATCTTACTATCACTATGAAATGGTCCATCATCATCAATCCTACTGCGGGAAGTGGCAAAGCTAAAAAACAATGGCATAAAAAAATTGCCCCTTTGCTCCAAAAAAAAGGCATTGCCTACCAAGAAGTATTTACCGAATCTGCTGGTCATGCAAGTAATTTGGCTGAGGAACTGATTGCAGCAGGTCGCCGACATATTTTAGCCGTTGGAGGAGATGGCACTTTTCACGAAGTTGCCAATGGTATTTTGCGCCAAGAAATGGTTGATTCTACAGATATTACCTTTGCAGTAATTCCACTTGGTACGGGCAATGATTGGGTTCGTAGCTTGGAAATCGCCCCCAATATTGAAGCCGCCATTGAAGTTCTACAAAACGGTACTCCTTTCTTACAAGACATTGGTTTCGCTACCTACCTCAACCTTCAATACCAACAAGAACAACGGTTTTTTATAAATGTTGCAGGCGCAGGCTTTGATGCTTATGTGGCTGAACGAATGGGGAAAACTTTCAAAAAATATGGTCAGCTCACCTACCTCTGGGAATTGTTGAAAGGCATTCTCACTTTCCAAAACATAGATATTCAGCTCCAAAGTCCTACATTTGAAGCTTCCACTCCTATTTTTGTACTCAATGTGGGAATTGGAAAATATTTGGGAAGCGGGATGAAGGTGGTTCCTGATGCGATTTTGGACGATGGGCTTTTTGACATTACTTTCATCGAAAACATAAGTAAAATGGAGGTCGTCGGGCAGCTCAAAAATTTGTACGATGGTAGTTTTGTCAAGCATCCCAAGGTGAAATCTTTTCGGACAACCCACATTGAGATGGAAGCGAAAGAAGGTCAAATGCTTTATTTACAAGCGGATGGGGAATTCTTGGGATTTGCCCCACTTCAATTGGAAATTTTGCCCAAGCGATTGAAAATATTGAAGTGATTGAAAAAGAAAAAAGCCCTTCAAACGATTTTGTCTGAGGGGCTTTTTTATTTCAAAAGATGAAAAGGTGACATCTCCGAAAGAATGAAGGAGGTGTAATCTTTTCATTGGAATTTAGGTCGGCTTTGAGATGTCACCTTCTCCGTTTCACTTCAAAGATTACACCTCAAAACTTGTTGAATATCAACTATCCTTTCGACACCATTTTTGGCGCAACTGCTTTGATTTTGGCACTTGCCTTGTCTGCATATTTGCCAAAATTCTCATTGAAGAGCTTCGCCAAATGATTTGCTTTTGCGTCATAAGCAGCCTTGTCTTGCCAAGTGTTGCGAGGAGTCAATAGATAATCAGGAACATCAGGGCAACTTGTAGGAACCATCAAACCAAAAATTGGGTCGGCTTCGTATTTCACCTTGTTGAGTTTGCCGTTTAGAGCCGCTCCAATCATGGTACGGGTATCGCTCAATCTCATTCTGTGACCTACGCCATAAGGTCCGCCTGTCCATCCTGTATTGATTAACCAAACATTGGTCTTGGCATCTGCCAGTTTTCGACCCAACATTTCGGCATAACGAGTGGGATGTAATGGCAAAAATGGCAAACCAAAACAAGCCGAGAATGTAGCCATTGGTTCGGTCACACCTTCCTCTGTACCTGCTACTTTTGCAGTGTATCCTGATAGAAAATGGTACATCGCTTGCGCTGGATTGAGCTTGGAGATGGGAGGCAATACGCCAAAAGCATCACAAGTCAAGAAGAATACATTTTTTGGGATGGCTACTCGAAGGTTGTAAGCTGTGTTTTCGATGTGGTAAAGTGGGTAACTTACCCTTGTGTTTTCGGTGATGCTGGTGTCTTCATAATCAACCGTGCGGGTTCCTTCAATGAAGTTCATGTTTTCGAGCAATGCTCCAAAACGAATGGCATTGTAAATTTGCGGTTCGGTTTCTTTAGAAAGATTGATACATTTGGCATAGCAGCCACCTTCAAAATTGAATACACTACTTTCTGACCAACCATGTTCATCGTCTCCAATCAATTGGCGATTTGGGTCTGCCGAAAGAGTGGTTTTTCCTGTGCCAGACAATCCAAAAAACAAGGCAGTATCACCTGCTCGTCCTACATTTGCAGAACAGTGCATTGGCAAAACACCTCGACGAATCGGCAAAATGCAGTTCAATACGGAGAAAATACCTTTTTTGATTTCACCTGTATAACCTGTTCCACCAATGATGATTTTGCGTTCGGTAAAGTTGATAATCGCAAAATTGTGTTGGCGTGTGCCATCTGTTTTTGGGTCTGCCATACAACCTGAAGCTGCCAAAATCGTCCATTCTGGCTCGATGGTTTTGACTTCTTGTTCAGTAGGACGCAAGAACATGTTGTGTGCAAATAGGTTTTGCCAAGGGTACTCTGTCACCACTCTTATGTTGGTGCGGTAGTTGGCATTGTAGCAAGCGTAGGCATCTCGTACATACACTTCATCCAAAGCATTGATGTGATTGACCACTTTCGTATAGAGTTTGTCGTAATAACTCGTATCAATCGGAATGTTGACATCGCCCCAGTCAATGGTATCCTCTGTGGTTCTGTCTTTTACGATGTACCGATCTTTTGGAGATCGTCCTGTAAATTCTCCCGTTTTGATTAACAACGCACCTGTATCGGTGAGTTCTCCCTGTCCCAATACGAGGGTTTTCTCGATTAAAGCAGCAGGAGATAGGTTCCAAAGTAAAGTAGTGTCTTGAAGACCCAACTTCGATAAGTCTGCGTCAGGGTTCTTAATGCCAATGTTTTTCATGATATATATTGGTTTGTTTCGTTTACTCTTAGGGTTTATTCTTGAAAAACTGTAAAAGAAGGTGCAAAGTTACAACGCTTTTTCTGTTTTTACCACCTACATTTGCTAATTAGCAAGCGTTGAAGGAATCAGCTCCAAAAACTCCTTGATTCGCCTAAACACCTCAAAACAAATCCATTGTAACTCCATTCTATATGAAAAACCGCAAAGCAATCATTCTTTTATTCATCGCCAACTCCATTTCTGGTTGCGCTCAAGGAATCAGCATGATTGCAGTTCCTTGGTATTTTGTAGATATTTTGGGGCAGCCAGCCTTGTTTTCTAAAATATACTTGGCTGTAACGATGCTATCAATATTTTGGGGTTTGTATGCAGGTACATTGGTGGATAGGTTCAACCGAAAACATTTGTTTCTTGCAGAAAATGCTATTGGAGCCTTGTGGCTGTCTTGTGCGGCTTCAATTGGTTTTGGGATGGGTGAAGTTCCTGTTGCCCTCGCAGGTTTGGTGTTTGCGACTACTTTTTTGACCTACAATATTCACTACCCAACACTTTATGCTTTTGCCCAAGAAATCACCGAAAAGAAAGATTATGGGCGCATTACCTCTTGGCTCGAAATTCAAGGGCAATTGACCTCCGCAATTGCGGGAGGCTTGGGAGCATTGTTGTTGCATGGAGTCGAAAGTGGTAATGTAGAATGGTTGGGCTATGCGATTTCGTTTCCGATTTCTTTTGAAGCATGGAGTTTGCAGCAGGTCTTCTTATTGGATGCTTCTACTTATTTTTTGTCTTTTTTACTCATCTTACCCATTCGATATGTGGCGATTTCCAAACGATTTCACGAGAAAGCAAGTTTGTGGGAACGTTTGAATACAGGTCTTCGATTTTTTCGGGAATATCCTCTTATCTTTATTTTTGCAACAGTTTCTTCCTTTGTATTTGTCACCACGATGCTTGTCAATTACGTGCTTGCGCCCAATTTTGTCAAAAACTATTTACACGAATCCGCAGATGTATATGCCATTGGAGAAGTAGCTTTTGCATTAGGAGCCGTTCTATCAGCTGTATTTATTGCCCGTGTTTTTAGGCATACGACGAAGGTGATGGGAGCTATTTTGACCTTGTTCATTGCTACTTTGACCTTTTTGGTACTCGTCTTCAATAGGAGTTTGTTGGGTTACTATATGGCTTTTTTGATTTTGGGTTTGGCAAATTCTGGTTCAAGAATCATGCGGGTCACCTATATATTCCACCACATTCCCAATCAGATATTGGGGCGTGCTTCGGCAGTTACACAAGTAGCCAATGTATTTATGAGGGCCTTTTTCATTGGACTTTTTGGTCTGCCATTTTTTATTGAAGGAGTGCCTTATGCCTTTATGGTATTTGCAGGCTGTTGTTTTATTTCGGCACTTATTTTGATTTGGTACTATCGAGATTTAGTCGAAGTGAAGGTAAATGAAGCAGATTGGCTTAAATGAGGTTTCGAATAAAAGCCTCTACACTTCAAGTGGTATAACCTTAAATTCAAAGTACAAAATCAAACGCAAAACACCTTGGTTCAAAATTGATGTAGCATTTGCCAGTCCAAGAATCTCACAAAAAACGTGTGCTTTTTTCATATTTTGAGTAAGTTGCGTACAATTTCCACTCATATATTTTTTAATTTTAACACAAGAAAAATCTAAACCCACAATACTCCTACTCCAATACTCTCTAATACAAACAACGTCAAATGATTGCTTACGTCAAAGGACCCATTACCCACAAGAGCGCTACTTATGTCATTATTGAAGCAGGTGGGATTGGTTACCACATCAACATCAGCTTGAATACCTACGAACAAATTCCCCACACGGGCATTTGTCAGCTGCACACTTATTTTCATGTTAAGGAAGATACACAGACCCTTTATGGTTTTGCAGATACAGATGAAAAAGAGTTATTTGTGCAATTAATTAGTGTTTCAGGTATTGGTACGACTACTGCTCAAATCATGTTATCTTCTCTCAAAGCCAACGAAATACGTCAAGCCATCGTACAAGAGGATGAGAACTTGATAAAGTCGGTCAAAGGCATTGGTGTCAAAACGGCAAAAAGGATGATTTTAGAGTTGAAAGACAAACTTAGCAAAGGTTTGGACCCGACTCTGAATTTGGCAACATCGCACAATACATATAGAGAGGAAGCGTTAAAAGCTTTGTTGGCTTTGGGCATCGCAAAACCCGTAGCACAAAAGGCTCTTAATAAGCTGATAAAGAGCAAAAAACCTATCAATAGTGTCGAAAGCATGATTAAAGAAGCCCTGAAGCTCTTGTAGTTTCAATCCTCAAAAATCATTACCTTTGCCTACCCTTAAAGAGTTCAAACGTAAAGTATAAATTCAAATTCAATAAAAATTTGGCTTACAAATAATTGAATATGAGTTTATATTTGCCTTTTTGAGCTTAAGTTTTCAAAGCAACCTATATATCAAAATATACGAATACGCGTGAGTTGGAAAAAAAGTATATTCATAAGCACCATCACTATCTCCTTAGTATTGATGTTTTTTGGCGCAATTGGAGGCAACAGCCCAGCTATGATTTTAAATCTACTGCCCACTGCCTTACAGCCCAAAATAGTAGCCCCAGTAGATTCCATTATCTATCCATTGGAGGATAGAGAGGGAGATTTTGTAACCGACAAAAACAAAAACCCCTTCAATTTGGAAGATCCTGAATCTATCGAAAAACAAGTGGAATACGATCCCGAATCAGGCACTTACATCGTGACCGAGACCATTGGGGGCGTGCCTTACCGCAATCCTACCTACCTCACTTTTGATGAGTATTGGGAGAATCGGGAAAGTAATATGCAACAAAATTACTTCAACCTGAAATCCAAAGAACAATCAGGTGGCCTATTGGGTGGCTTAGGACCTGACCTCCCCAAAGTTCTAAAAAAAGGTTTCCCTGGAGGAGACGGGTCGATAGACATTCGTCCCACAGGTAGTATTGATTTATTCCTTGGTTTTCAGAAGCAAAACATTCGAAATCCCTCTGCCATTTACCGCCAAAACAATCGGGTAACACCTGACTTTAAAATGGATATCAATGTGGGAGTGACAGGTAAAATTGGAGACAACCTGAATTTGAATCTCGATTATAATACCCGCTCTATCTTCAATCTCGAAAACCAAATCAAACTCGAATATACAGGAGAAGAAGATGACATCATCCAAGAATTGCGGGCAGGGAACGTAGATTTCACTACCCCTTCGCAGTTAATTCCTGGCTATCAAAACCTGTTTGGGCTTCAAAGCAAACTTCAATTTGGACGACTGACCGTCAATGGTATCCTTGCAGAGCAGCGTACCCGACGACGTGCAATCAGCTTGGACAACGGGGCACAAAAACAAGAATTTGAACTCACCGCAGATCAATATGATGTAAACCGTCACTTTTTCCTATCTCAATATTTTCGCAACAACTTTGAAAAAGCATTGGCAACACTGCCTTACATCAATTCCGATATTTACATCACACGAGTTGAAGTCTATATCAATGATGGCAGAAGCGTAGCCGAAAATGTAGAAAGAGACGTTGTAGCCTTTTCAGACTTGGCAGAAAACAATCCTTTCAATGCCAACAGTACCAACCCTGCAATAGGCACAAATGGCGTATTGCCCTCCAATGAATCCAATGATTTGTACCAGAAGTTAGTCAGTGACCCAAGGTCTCGTGA
Source organism: Chitinophagales bacterium (assembly GCA_045105835.1). GTDB lineage: Bacteria > Bacteroidota > Bacteroidia > Chitinophagales > UBA2359 > JAUHXA01. The sequence goes on along the minus strand of JBGCDY010000240.1, from coordinate 1,087 downwards.
ACTGGATCAAATCAACAATATATTACAATCCAGTGGAGGACAGTTTCAGATGGAAGACATTCGGGATTTCCGCAAAACTTCCGCCCGTAAACTTTCCCCAGATGAATTTACCTATGACCCACAATTGGGTTTTATGTCTTTAAATTTCGCCCTACGCTCTAATGAAGTATTAGGCGTTTCATTTGAGTACATGACCACAAACGGTAAACAGTATAGAGTAGGAGAATTTGCACAAGATATCACCCCTACCGATCAGTCAGGAGCAGTAGAGAGTCAAAATGAACCTCGAATCCTGTTCATCAAAATGATCAGAAGTAGCCAACAATTTCCACGACACCCAACATGGGATTTGATGATGAAAAACATCTATGCTTTGGGAGCCTTCAATGTCGAACAACAAGACTTCAAATTGAACGTACTCTACGAAAGTTTGGGTTCGAAGACCAACCCTGGCGGAGACATTCGTTATATTCCCGAAGGTCAAGGAATTAGAGGCGTACAATTGATCAAACTCTTGGGGTTAGATAGATTGAATAGCAGTGGAGAACCTTATTCGGATGGGGTATTTGACTTTATGCCCTCCGATAATTCCTTTTCGGTAGGACAAAACCAAAACAGTGGACTACCAGGATTACCCAATAGCCTACAATCAGGACGGGGCAGAAATCGAAACGGAAGAGATACCCGGTTTGGAGGAAATGCTTTTGCAACAGGGCAAAATACTACAACTTACGGAACAATTAACCCCAAAAACGGTCGATTGATTTTCCCCGTACTAGAACCTTTTGGGGAACACCTCCGCAATGAATTTGAAAAAAATGGCGAATCCGCCCTTGCAGACAAATATGCTTATGACGAGATTTACGATTCTACCAGAATTGTAGCACTCGAATTTCCAGAAAATAACCGATTCCTAATCCAAGGACAATTCAAGTCTAATATATCTTCCGAAATTTCACTTGGAGCCTTCAACATTCCCGAAGGCTCAGTCAGAGTAATGGCTGGTGGACAACAACTGGTAGAAGGACAAGATTATATCGTAGATTACAGTTTGGGGCGAATTTCGATTATCAACAGTGCTTACGTC
>JBGCDY010000239.1:0-4844 GCA_045105835.1 Chitinophagales bacterium | reverse complement strand
GATAATGGCATTCTTATAGAAAATGTCTAAAAATTTAAGGAATTTGCTACTTATTAGGATATTAAAAAAAGACTGTATAACTTAGTTTTTGTATTAAAAAAAATGTTATGCAGCGACAAAATCATCCCATTATAAGTTTTTATGAAGCCCTACAAATCGAACTACTTGATAATCGTGATAATAGAGGCAAAAAACATTGCTTAAATTTTGTAGTATTAGGAGTGATTATCGGGATTCTCATTGGTCGAATTACTGTATCATCCATTCATCGCTTTTTAGATATTCAGTTTGACTGGCTATGTGAAATCACTTGTTTTCCAGCAGATACGGTAATTTCACGAGCACAATTACCCCGTCTTTTATTGGTAGTGGATTGGAAAATAGTCAATAAATTAACCATCCATTACTTTGGTTTAAAGGCAATAAACTTACTTGACAATGAATGGTTTGCTGTGGACGGCAAAGAATTACGAGGTTGTTTGCAAACCCTAATCACAGGACATAAAGAAAAACGGGCAGTGAGTTTATTAAATGCTATTAGCCACCGTGATAGGAAACAAATAGGCGCTGCCTACTATGAGGGGGATAAAGAAAGTGAAATTCCTTGTGTACGAAACTTTTTGACAGACAATAGTTTATCTGATAAATCTATTAGTTTAGATGCCTTACATTGTAACCCCACCACTACTGCCCTTATTGCAAAGGCGGGAGGGCGTTATTTGATTAGTGTCAAAGGTAACCAACAGGAGATGTTAACTGATTTCACCCAACTGCATCAAAGAACAAAGGCTACATTTGAATTAGACCTTACTTTTGAAAAGCATCATGGACGAATAGAAGAGCGAACAACCTATGTTTATAATGTTGAAAAAGAGTACTTTGATAAACGTTGGAAAGAAAGTGATATTGCTACTTTGGTAGTTACAGAAAGACATTTTGAGTCTTTGAAGACAGGTAAAATTAGTAAAGCAAATGCTTTCCATATTACGAATCAAAAATTAGAAAGCCAACAGGAGCTTATATCTAAGGAATTAGCCATAGCTGTCAGGGGGCATTGGCAGGTAGAAAATGACAATCAAGTAAGAGATGTCACCTTCAAAGAAGATGAACTCAAAGTCAAAAATAGGGATTTGGCTAAAGTTTTAGCAAGCATTTGGACTTCAGCAACCGCTATCATCAAGAAAGCTAACCCTCTCAATTACAAGAGACAATTAGAGTTCTTTCAACTCAAACCTGATAAACTCATAGAGTTTCTTAGAGATATACATTTTTTATGAGAAAGCCATTTTAGTTCTCAAGGTTCACATTGATTTTAAAAGTTCCAGAATTGTCCCCATAGTAAGAAACTCCATTTGACTTATAGTAGGAATCGTTGATGGTGATGTAAAGATTTTTTACACTACTATCAATATTAAACGTTTGAGGTGCATCTAATGAAGTAGCTGTGACTTGCGCATAGTTTACAGTTGCAGTAATCGAGCCATCTTTTTCTTCTGTTTCCTTTGTTACTTGAAAAATAACGACACACCACTTTGCTATTGGACTTTGCGGGTAGGTAGGTGCATAACCATCTGCCCAAGCATCTGATGAACCACCAGGTAAGTTAGTAGAAGAACCTGGCGCAAAATCTACAGTTTGAGGAGTACAATAGACTTGAACTTGTGAGAAAGATCCTTTTTCTATCAGAGAACCACCATTTACGTTCACCTCAATAGCTCCATATTCACGCCATCCATTTGGTTCTGCTTTGAAGTAACTATTCCCACTTAAGTCATTGGCTACGAAGTTTTTTACCTTTATTGTCTTATCTAAACTTGCCATAATAAAAATTGTTAAGTGATTAAAGAAAATGAATTAAGAATTAATTACAATGGCAAAGATACAGGCAGTTTAGGGGGCTGTTAGGACAACTTTAGGGGGTATTGGGGACATTCGAGGATTTCTTTTGATTTATTAGCTTTGTATAAAAAAAACAAAGATGCTTTTACACCATTATTAGATTTTCAAAGAAGTTTTCTACCTTCCCTTTTTCAAATATAAATCGACTATGAATCCAACTCAGATAAGGCAGATTGCTGAAAAAAATTTCAAGTATAGTATAGACGCAGAAGAACGTTACGAATATCAAAAATCAATTGATTTTGGAGAAAAGGCAATCACTCTTTTTCAACAATTGGGGGATGACGAAAAGGTCATTGAAGTCAAATTGAATAATTTTCGGAACTATGTAGGCTTAGGTAGAAATGAGGAGGCTTCGGCCATTATAAAAGTTTTGGAGCAGGAATGTGAGGAGAAGTTGGGGGCACATGAACTAACAATCATCATGATGCAGCGATTGACCTACTTCTATATAAGTGTTTTAAAAAAAATGGATGAGGGAATTGCTTGTGCACGTAAGTGCTTGAAAATCCATCTTAATATGGAGAGGAAAGACGCTTCTCTATTAACTGTAAGTTACAATAACTTGGGCTTTGCCTATGGTTCAATTGGAGATCATGACCAACAACTGTTGTACTATCAAAAAGCAGGTTCCAATGCTTTGGAAGCAGGTGGAGAGGAGCATGGGGATGTAGGAAACAACTTTAATAATTTGGGTTACTACTACCAAAATATAAAAGAAGATTATCCAAAAGCTATGGATTATCATCAAAAAGCATTACACATCAACAAAAAAAATTTTGGAGATCAGAGCTATCAGGTTGCCCTAGGGTATTTTAATATGGGATATGTAAGCCACCAAACCCAAGATTTTACCCGTGCAATAGAATACTATAAAAAAACCTTGTCGATTCTTGAAGATGGAGTGGGTAGAACCTACATATATGCAGACGTAAAATTGGCACTTGGAAAAACTTATGCCAAGATGGGCTTACACACTGCTGCTATTGAAGAATATACTATAGCCCTCCAAATATCGAACACCATTATAGTTGGAAAATCTCCTGGCAAAGCTAGTACTTTGAACAATTGGAGTACCTCATTAAGGGAAATGGGAGAGTACGAACTGGCATTAGAAAAAAATCACTCAGCACTTTTGCAGATACTGAAAGTGGAGGATACAAGAATCGATTTTTTTCATACTCCTCTTCAACTAGAGGATTTCAAAAAGAAGTACTCCTTGTTGCCGATTTTCATTGAAAAAGCTCACATCTGCCTTGCTTATTTCAATGAGAAGCCTACTAGCCAAAAATACCTAAAACTGTGTTTGGACACTTGCTTACTAGCGAATCGGTATGTAAAAGAGCAACGAACGGACTATCATACGAGTGGAACCAAAATGACTTTGAATAAAAGCGCTATGGCTCTGTACGAGTTGGGAATAGAGGCAGGAATCAAGACTGCTGATCAAACAAAAGGCAGGCAGTTGGCATTTGATTTTTCAGAACAGGCTAAAGCAAACTTGCTCTTTACTTCGATTCATGAGAGTATTGTCAAACAAAATGCTGATCTTCCTGCTGCTCTTCTTCAACAAGAAAAGAGTTTAAAATTGGAGTTGACACGTTTGGACAAGAGTATTCAATTACAGGAATCATTGGGAGCTAAAAAAGACACAAGCTATATCAAAAAACTGCAAAATCAATTCTTTGATTCTCATAAAGTTTACCTTCAATTAATCGAAAAGATCGAACAGTCCTATCCCGACTACTACCAACTCAAATACCAAACAGAAACCACTTCAATAGAAACGATACAATCCACCTTATCAGACAATCAATGGATGGTAAGCTACTTTGTAGGTGAAACGCATTACTACATTTTCTTCATCGGCAAAGGCGTTTTTGAAGTGTTAGAATATGAAAAAACGGATAGTTTTGAAGCATTGGTCGATGATTTCCTTCAATCCATACAGCAACACCAATTGGACGTATATACAGAGAAAGCCTATGAATTGTATCAGTATTTATTGCAGCCCATAGAGATGTATTTGATAGATCCTTTGGCGGACTTCACTTCAATGGAAGAGCATCAAGAAATGGCTCAAATGCCTCAATTAATCATCATTCCCCACGGCATTTTGAACTATGTTCCATTTGAAGCATTGATTTGTACACGTACAGGCAAGCGTTATGATACATCTATCACAGGTCAAGAAAAAAACAAAGCCTATCAATCCTTGGATAATTTGCTCTTGCACTGCGAAGTGAGTTATCACTATTCAGCTACTTTGTGGCATTATCTATTGACAACAAAAGGGGAAAAAGCTCCTCCAAGTCATGACTTTGTGGGCTTTGCACCTGTATATGAAAACACACTCGTTGCAAACGAGCGCGAGGGAAATGGAAGTGGGAAGTCGGAAGAGAGAGAAGAAAATCAAAACCTTCAATTGGCTGCAAAGGAGGTTAGTCAATGGGCAACACGTTCGGAGGCATTGCGGAGTGACGGGACTTGGACTCCTCTGCCACACTCCAAAACCGAAGCCCAAAACATTGCAGCTTTATTTGAAGAAAGGGGTTTATCGACTCAGACTTTTTTGCACGAACAAGCAACGAAGGAACAGTTTCAACAATCTGTAGAAAACAGCCGTTTTTTATTGATTGCAACGCATGGGGTGGTGAATGATGAGCGCCCTAAATTGTCGGGTTTGGTGTTTTATCCCAATAGGAAGCGAGAAGTAGGAAGTCAGAAGCAGGATGCAATAATAGATACTTCAACTCCCACTTCTCGCATCTCGCTTCCGACTTCCCAAACCGACTGCATCCTCTCCATGGAAGAAACCTACCACCTCAACCTCTCCAAAACAGATTTGGTGGTCTTGAGTAGCTGTGAAAGTGGGATTGGAGAATTGGCGAAGGGCGAGGGAATGATGGCGGTGAATCGGGGATTTTTGTATGCGGGAGCGAAGA